>JAJRYI010000320.1 GCA_024275815.1 Actinomycetes bacterium
CTGGTGGCCACAACTCCTCCATCGCTGCTAGGAACCGACCCATCGCGTCCTCGAGGAGAGCCAGGTAGTTCGCTGTAGCCGTCGTCGCGATCTCCACGACACGGGCCTCTACGTCCGGGGCTTCCTCGACGGCAGCGCGCACGTCATCCTCGACCGAGGCTTGATATGCGGCAGACAGGCTCTGCGCCTCATCGATGTACGCGGTGCTGGCATCCTCGATCGCCGCCGCATAGGCCTCGACGCTCATCGTCGGTTGTGCACACGCCGACACGACAAGGATCGAGACAAGGGCCAGACGGATCACGACGTGTCGCCGATCACTTCGTGGAACTGGGTTTCGAACAGTTGCGCGTACAGCCCCGACAAGGCGAGGAGTTCGACGTGGGTACCCGATTCGACCACACGGCCCCCGTCTACGACGAGGATCGTGTCGGCGCTGAGGATCGTCGAGAGTCGATGTGCTATCACAAGCGACGTGCGATCTTGCATGACTCGCTCGAGCGCCTCCTGGACCAGTGCCTCGGACCTGGCATCGAGATGCGACGTAGCCTCATCGAGTATCAGTATCGAAGGATCCTTGAGGATCACCCTGGCGATCGCGATGCGCTGCTTCTCTCCCCCCGAGAGGCGGTATCCACGCTCACCGACTCGTGTCTGGAACCCATCGGGGAGCCCGTCGATGTAGTCGAGGATGTTCGCTGCCTCGGCAGCCTCCCTCAACTCGTCGATCCCGGCGGACGGTCGTGCATACCGCAGGTTCGCCTCGATGGTGTCATGGAACAGATAGCTCTCCTGTGTGACGATGCCAACGGCCCGCGAGAGGGAGTCCGGGGACAAGCGTCGCACGTCGATGCCATCGATCAAGACGGCCCCATCACTGACGTCGTACAACCGGGGAACGAGGTACGTCGTTGTCGTCTTACCGGCACCCGACGGTCCGACGAGCGCGATGGTCTGGCCCGGATCTGCGAGGAAACTCATGCCATCGAGCGCACGTCTGCCCCCAGTGTGGGAGATGCCGTCATCGATCGTCCCACTCTCGCCCCAACCGAAGCGGCGGACGGATTCGAGTCCGGCGCCGGCGCTCTCGCCATAGGTGAACACGACGTCACGGAACTCGACCGAACCCTCGACATCGTCGAGGACGACCGGATCATCGGGGTCGGGAACATCGAGAGGAAGATCGAGGACCTCGAACACCCTCTCGAACGACACGAGAGAGGTCGTGAACTCGACCCGGGCGTTCGCCAGGGCCGTCAGGGGCCCGTAGAGCGACGCGAGGTACGCGCTCAACGCAACGATCGTGCCCAAAGTGATGATCCCGTTGATGACGAAGACAGCTCCCAGCCAGAACGTGATAGCTGTTCCCAGCGCTGAGAGGAGTCCGAGTGCCATGAAGAACCAGCGGCCGATCACGGCCTGGCGGACACCGAGATCACGCACCTCGGCAGCTGCTGATGCGAAGCGTTCGGATTCGAACGATGCACGCCCGAAGAGCTTCACGAGCAGAGCCCCCGAAACGGAGAGCGTCTCTTGCATCAGTGCGTTCATCGCCGCGTTGTTCGCCATCTGGCGGCGACGCACCTCGCGGAGCCGCTTCCCGACCTGTCGTGACGCAAGGATGAACAGCGGGAGGATCGAGATCGCCAGCAGGGTGAGACGCCACTCGAGCCGCAGCATGATGAACGACGTCGCTACGACCGTGAACGTGTTGGACAGCAACGCCACGAACGTCGTCGTGACCGCCTGCTGGGCACCGATGACGTCCGAGTTGAGCCGGCTCATCAACTCACCGGTCTTCGTGTTGGTGTAGAAAGCCAGGGACATCGACTGGAGATGGTCGAAGAGTTGACCCCTCAAGTCGTAGATGATCCCCTCACCCATCTGGGCCGTTGCTCGGCGCTGGAGCACACCGAGGACACCGTTGACGAGCGGGACGACGACCATGCCGATACCGAGCCAGGTCACGAGACTGAGATCCTCAGTGGGGATCGCGGTGTCGATCAGAGCTCGCATCAACAACGGCGGGAGCAGCGACAGGAGCGAGATGACGACGATAGTGACGACGACGAGAGCCAGCTGGCTTCGATAGGGCCGCGCATAGGCCAGCACGCGTTTGACCAACGCCCGGTCCACCGCCGGGGGTGCCTGCGATTCGTCATGGCGCATGAATGCGCCGAAGGAGCTTCCGTGCATATCCCGCAACCTTAGGAAGGCGGACAGGCCGGCCGAACGGTGACGATCCTACGGGAGGAGTTCGGACAGCAACACCGACGAGGAGGCGACCTCCGTACATAGTTCGTCTGAGACCGTGGAACGGCAGAACAGTTCGTAGCGATACCCCGACTCGGTCCAGCCGAGAGAGACACCGTCGGGCACGAGGATCGGAACGATGTCGGAACGACCAGCCGGTGTGTCGACGGATGCCCTGCCCACACGGAGAACGCCGATCCTGCTCGTGTCGCTCTGATACGGATCTGTGGTCCACAGACCGAACGCTGCCGAGGTCTCTGAGTCGAGGAGTCCCGTGTCACCGTCGTACACGAGCTGACTCGTCACCCAGCGCACGTCAGAGGGGACCAACTCAGGAAACCGGATCGCCGGCATCGCAGCAGCGATCTCGGCCCGGGACGACTGGATGAAGCGACTGTTGATCTTCCTCTTCCACACC
>JAJRYI010000321.1 GCA_024275815.1 Actinomycetes bacterium
GCACCGGCGAGTGCCCCGACCGTCGGCCATCGTTTCATGAAGGACTCGAACTTCGGGATGACACGATCCACCTGCGTCTGCTGAAGCATCACCTCCGACACGAGTGTCGCGTACGGATCGTCGATATCTCTCCACGGCAGCCTCCGGGCATGGGCCCGATACCAAGCGATGAGCGACTTGTTGCGCTCACCGTTCGAGACGTTCTGCGTCACGGAGCCGCGACGTAGACGACCACACCGACATCGGTGCCCTGAGGGACGGAGGCACCGGCGGCAGGATCCTGTGATGCGATCGTTCCGACAAGGCCCGCGTCGGGGGTCTGGATCTCCCCCGTCTGTATGACCGTACCGAGCCCGACGCTCGTTGCGAGGGCCTGGGCGTCGGGGACGGTCATCGTCGTGAAGTCGGGTACGTCAGGTTGATAGAGGTAGATCGTCACCTGGATGAAGCTGCCCTCGTCCACGACCGTCGTGGCGACAGGGTCCTGTGATGCGACGGTTCCGTCGAGACTCTGATCGTTCGTCACCGTCGTACCGAGGAGATCGACGTTGAGCCCAACCGCTGTGGCCGCGTCCTGGGCTTGTGTGATCGTCATCGACGTGAGGTCGGGGACGACGACCTGCTGGACGACTCCCAACTTCACCGTCACCTCTGAGCCAACCTCCACCGTGGTTCCGGTAGTCGGTGCTTGTTCGGTGATCTTGCCGATGAGGCCGGAGCTGATGGGAACCTCGACGGTGTCGGGACTCACGACGACGAGGAGACCGAGATCGCCGAGGGCACGACGAGCCTGCTCGACCGACATACCTGCGAGATCAGGGACATCGACCGGTTCCGGGCCTTTGCTGACGATCACGAAGATCGTGGCATCTCTCGGAACTGTTTGTCCGGTCGCCGGGTTGGTCTCGATCACGAAACCCGCGAGAACGTCGAGGGAGAACTCCTCTTGCGTCTCGACGTTCGTGAACCCTGCCCGTGTGAGCTCGAGCACGGCGGTGTCCGCCGTCTTTCCCGAGACGTTCGGTATCTGGATCGCCGATGGTCCGCTCGATACCACGAGATCAACGGCTGTTTCGGGAGGTGCGGTCGTTCCGCCGGAGGGCGTCTGGGCGATGACGATGTTCTCGTCCGTGTCCTCGGTGAAGACGTACTCGATCGTCCCGACGATGAAGCCCTGTGACTCGATGCGGGTTATGGCGACGTCCCTGTTCTCACCGATGAGGTTCGGGATACCGAACTCCTCCGGCCCCAGCGAGGTCACGACGTTCACGAAGCTCCCGGGCTCGAGTTCGGTATCGGCCGGTGGCTCTGTGCGGATGACGAAGCCGGCCGGGATCTCATCGTGAGCTTCCCTCACCTCCGTCACCTTGAGGTCGAGTTCCTGAAGAGTGAAGAACGCGTCTTGTGCGGGAAGGCCCGCCAGATCGGGGACACTGACCGTCGATGCGACGGCGTCTCCACCCGACAGGAGGCGGAGGAGGAGCCACAGGCCGACTAGCAGGACGACGACCAGGCCTCCCACGGCGAGCCAGTACGACGTCTGAGATCGCTCATCTGCCGGGGCTTCGAACGTCTGGGTCGCAGGGGGGGCGCCACCCATGGGGGCGGGTACCGCTGCGGCCGGTGGAGGGATCATTGCTGTAGCGGCACCTGCCATGACCGCAGCAGCGGCAACCGGCTCGGACCCACCGAGGTAACGCAGGAGATCGTCCCTGAACGCGTCTGCAGTCTGGTATCGATCTGCCGGATCCTTTTGCATGGCGTGAGCGACGATTGCAGAGATCTCCGGTGGGACATCAGGGTTCACCTGATCTGCAGTGGTGGCGGTCTCTGAGACGTGTTGGTAGGCGACGGCGACGGGGCTATCACCGGTGAAAGGAGGCTTTCCTGCGAGGCTCTCATAGAGCACGATGCCGAGCGAGTACACGTCGGAGCGTTCGTCTGCGGGTAGGCCCTGTGCCTGTTCGGGTGAGAAGTACGTTGCTGTACCGATGACGGCGCCTGTACGGGTCAGCTCCTCAGAGTCGTCGAGGGCACGTGCGATACCGAAGTCGGTGACCTTCACTGCCCCATCGGTAGTGATCATGATGTTTCCCGGCTTGACGTCGCGGTGGTACACGCCGTGCTGGTGCGCGACGGCGAGGGCGGCCGCTGTTTCGGCTGCGATCTCAGCAGCTCGTCGGGGGAGGAGAGCGCCTTCGCTCTTGAGGATCTGACGGAGGGTCCGGCCCCGGATGAGTTCCATCACCATGAAGTAGGTGCCGTTGTCCTTCCCCCAGTCGTAGATGGCAACGATGTTGGGATGGGAGAGGTTCGCAGCTGCCTGAGCTTCACGACGGAACCTCGAGACGAACGCTTCGTCCGATGCGAAGTTGGCGTGCAGGACCTTGACGGCGACGGCGCGATTCAGCAGGGCGTCTTCGGCTTCATAGACGTCAGCCATCCCGCCTCTAGCGAGATGCTTGACGATCCGGTATCTGTCGGAGAGAACACGGTTTTCCACGTCTCGGAGGGTACTTCCGAATGAGGGATAGCCATGGGAACTAGGACAGATGTCAGATGACAGACGCCAGACGACAGATACCAGGACACAGAGCACAGACACCAGACGGAGGTCTGTGATCTGTCGTCTGTCCTGTTATCTGTCGAAGAACTCGGTAAGTACCTTCTGTGCGATCGGGGCGGCGACACTTCCACCTGTCGCCGTCTCACCGAAGTTGCCCCCGGACTCCACGACGACGGCGATCGCTATGGAGGCGTCTTCCGGCCCGGCCTCGACGGGCCCGAACCCGATGAACCATGCGTGGGGTGGCCGCTCGCTCACCTCCGCGGTTCCTGTCTTGCCCGCGATCCGCACACCGGGGACGGCAGCGTTCGTGGCGGTTCCCGAGATCACGACCTGCTCCATCATGTCCGCGAGGACGGCAGCGGTCGCCGGACTCATGGCACGCTTCCAGCGTTGTGGTGCGGTGACCTGTTCGATCGTTCCATCTGAAGTGAAGACGTCCGTGACGAGGTACGGCTTCATGATCGTCCCCCCATTGGCTACGGCGGCAGCCGACAGCGCCATGAGAAGGGGCGTCGTTTGGACATCACGCTGGCCGATGGCACTCTGGGCGGTGGCCGGGGGGTTGTTCTCGATCGATCCCTGGCCGGGGAAGAACGACGTCAGCACGGGCAGATCGAACGGCACTTCCCTGTTGAAGCCGAATTTGGTGGCGGTCGTCCCCAGGTCGTCCCCGCCGATGTCCATACCAAGCTGGCCGAACACGGTGTTGCATGACCGGATGAACCCGATCTTGAGGGTGACGGAGTTCCCGTCGTTGCACACCTTCCCGTTGAAGTTCGCAATGGTCGATTCGCTGCCGGGCAAGACGAGTTCTACGGGATCGTCGAATACGGTGGAGGGACTCACGACGCCGAAGTCGAGGCCGCTTGCCGCCGTGATCACCTTGAAAACGGATCCCGGGGGGTAGGTCTCGTCGATCACCCGGTTCCGGAGTGGTTCGTCGGGGTCGGCTTCGAGGGTGTTGCCAGCCTCGCCGGCATCGGAGCTGATCAACGTGTTCGGATCGAAACTCGGGTAGCTGACCATGGCGAGTATCGCCCCGGTCGTTGGGTCGATCACAACGATCGCCCCCTTCTGGTCACCGAGGGCTGCGGCCGCGACTTTCTGGAGCCCGTGGTCGATCGTCACGGTGATCCCACGAGGCCTGGTGTCACCACCGAGGAGGCCGTTGAGAACCCCCGAGATCGTTGCGTCGCGGTCGGAGACGAGTTCGTTGGACCACACAGACTCGAGGCCACGGGTTCCGAAGAGGACCGATGTGTACCCAACGGTGTGCGCGTACAGATCTCCCTGCGGGTAGGTACGTTCGTAGAGTTTCGGATCGTCGGGGGAGGGTGTCGACACTGCGAGGAGGACCTGGTCCGACGTCACGATCGGTCCGCGCTCTCGGCCCGTTCGTGACGCTGCAACGCGTGCGTTGCGAGCATCGTCACGGTACTGGGGGCCTTTGACGACCTGGATGTAGGTGACGGCGGCGACGAGGAGGATGAACGCACCGAAGATGGCGTAGGCGGCGCGTCGCAGAGCGATGTTCACGCTCTCTCCTCATGGGATATGCGAAGGAGAAGTGCAAGGATCGTCATGCTCGCGAGGAGAGATGATCCGCCGTAGGACATGAACGGCAACGTGATGCCGGTGACGGGTAGCAACCGCACGACCCCGCCGATGATGATGATGGCTTGAAGCGCGATCACGATTGCAAGCCCTCCAGCGAGGTACTTCCTGAATCGATCACGAGCCCGAATAGCGATGCCGAAGGCGGCGGCGATCAGGAGAGCGAATCCAGCGATGATCGCAAGCGAGCCTGCGAACCCCATCTCCTCTGCGATCGCGGCGAAGATGAAATCGGTGGTCGCTGCAGGGATGAGATCGGGGCGTCCGAGCCCGATCCCTGATCCGGTCAGGCTTCCCGAACCCATGGCGAAGAGTCCCTGGACCGTCTGGTACCCCGCATCCGAGAAGTAGTCGAACGGGCTTATCCACGCCTGGATGCGGCGTTGGACGTGGCCGAACACGTTGTACGCAAGGACGCCTGCGGCCAGAGTCGTGACCGCTCCAGCGATCACGTAGAACGAGCGGCTGGTAGCGATGTAGAGCATGCCGATGAACAACGCGAACAAGAGCAGCGACGCCCCGAGGTCGCGCTGATAGATGAGGACGACGAACGCAACGGCGGCGGCGATCATGACGGGTCCGAGGTGGCGGGGTTCGGGGATCTTGAACGGACCGATCTTGCGGTCGACCAGCGACATCGCGTTCGCGTTCTCGGCGAGGTACGACGCAAGGAAGATGGTGATCAGCACCTTGGCGATCTCACCGGGCTGGAAGCTCAGTGTGCGAGCGGTTCCCGGCACGATGACCTGAACCCACAGGCGGGAGCCGTTGATGGTTGCCCCATGCAGGACCCACGAATCCGGGAGCAACGGGAGGAGGAGGAGGCCAACACCGACAGCGAGGGCGAGATACCGGTATCTGCGGAGCACCTCGACGCCGGTATCCGAGAGAAGGAGGAGTGTCCCAGCGGCTGCTGCTGCTGCGATGAGCAGTGACCATCGCTGGATCGCAGCGAGGTCGCCGTTGAGTCGGTAGATCTCGGTGAATCCAACAGCCGACAGGAACGCAGCGGTCGGCACCAGCAGGCTCGATGCCCCCGGGGCCCACCGGCGAAC
>JAJRYI010000322.1 GCA_024275815.1 Actinomycetes bacterium
CGTACCCGGCAGGGAGCGCCTGGCGTGCGACACGCATCTTGCCATCGTGAAGGATCACGACGTCGCCGTCCTCGCACACCTCGACTTCGGGGATCCGCATCTCCCTGCCGATGGCGGCGTTCGTAACGAGGTGACGGTACTCACCGTGCACCGGGACCAACGCGTCCGGGCGCACCGTGTTGTAGAAAGTCTTGAGTTCTTCAGCCGCGGCGTGTCCGGAGACGTGGACGTGGGTGTTGCGACCGTGGAAGACCGTGACACCGAGCCGGTACAGGTTGTTGATGACCCGCGACACCTTGGTTTCGTTCCCGGGAATGGGTGTCGCCGAGATGATGACCGTGTCGTGCTCGGTCAACTTCACCGACCGATGGTCCCCTGCCGACATGAGCGACAGCGCTGCGAACGGCTCGCCCTGACTGCCGGTCGAGATGATCGCCGTCTCGCCCTCCGGCATGGACACGAGATCGTTGAGGTCGACGAGTGCACCGTCGGGGATGTCGAGCACACCGAGATCGACCGCTATGTCCGAGTTGCGCAGCATCGATCGACCGATGAAGGCGAAGCGTCGCCCGTCGCTCACGACGGCGTTGATCGCCTGCTGGACCCGGTGGACGTGTGAGGCGAAACAGGCAACGATCACTCTGCCGGAGGCCTTGCTCACGATCTCGTCGAGACGCGCTCCGACCGTTGTTTCAGACGGCACGAAGCCGGGGCGTTCGGCGTTGGTCGAGTCGGCCAGAAGCAGCCTGACACCCTTCTTCCCGATCGTCGCGAACGACCGGAGATCCGTGGGAACGCCGTCGATCGGTGTCGGGTCGAGTTTGAAGTCTCCACTGTGCAGGACGATCCCTTCGGGAGTGTCGAACGCAACGCCGGCCGCGTCGGGGATCGAGTGGGACACCGGAACGAACGTGAAACGGAACGGCCCATGGTCGACCCACTCGTACTGTTCGACCACCCGCAGGTCGGGGGTGATCCCGTACTCTTCGACACGGGCGCGGGCGAACTCGACGGTGAGCGCAGTTCCGTAGATGGGGACGTTGACCTCACGGAGGAGGAACGCGAGGGCGCCGATGTGGTCCTCGTGACCGTGCGTGAGGATGATGCAGTTGAGATCGTCCGGGCGATCGAGGATCGACGTGAAGTCCGGGAGGACGAGGTCGACACCGAGCATGTCCTCTTCCGGGAACATCAATCCGCAATCGATCATGGCGAGCTCTCCGTCGATGTCGATCGATGCACAGTTGCGCCCGACCTCGCCGAGGCCGCCGAGGAATCCGATTTTGACTGTCATTGTGACCTGAATTCGTTGATCGCTTCGAGTGCCGAGCCTATCGCCTCGGTCGTCTCCTGCCGTGCCGGGAGCAGCGGCAGGCGCGGGTCGCCAACCGAATCCCAGTACGAGTTGAGACCTGCTTTGAGGGGCATCGGGCTTGGTTCCATGAACAGTGCTTCGACGAGCGGGCTCAGTACGGCGTCTATCTCGCCTGCCCGCTCGAGGTCTCCTGCGAGCACAGCGTCGATCATCTCGGCGATCGACACACCCGCGAGATGGGACGCCACCGAGACGACACCAACGGCGCCGGCCTCGACCAGATCTTTCGTCATGGCGTCGCTGCCCGAGTAGATGGCGACGTCGTCGGACAGCGCCTCGATCGCTCCCATCGACCAGTCGAGATCGTCCACGGCATCCTTGACTGCGGTGATCCTGGGGTGGCCGGCGAGTTCGACCAGCGTCTCGATCTCGATCCGGGTGCAGGTCCGTCCCGGAATGTTGTAGATCATCAGCGGGAGATCGGTTGCGTCGGCGATCGCTGACATGTGGGCGACGATCCCCGCCTGTGGTGGTTTCGAGTAGTACGGCGTGACGGCCATGAGCCCGTCGACGCCACCGTCTGCCGCGGCTTGGGCGAGCTCCATCGACTCGCGCGTGTTGTACGTCCCAACACCTGCGATGACGCGCATCTTGCCTTTGGCTGCATCTACAGCGGCACGGAAGAGCGCGATCTTCTCGGGGCGGGACAGCACAGGCGACTCTCCGGTCGTACCGGCGACGACGATACCGTCTGAGCGGTTCTTCCCGAGATGCTTCACCAGACGGAAGAACGCCGCGTAGTCGATTGCACCGTCATCGTTGAACGGGGTGATGATGGCGGTGAGGACCCGTCCGAACGGTGCCTCGGGTCGATGTTCCATGACCCGCAAGTTACCACGGGACCGCTATCTATCCTTGCTTGTATGGAAGATACGAGCCCCTACATCAAGGACATTTCGTCGGCAGAGTTCCAACAGGAGGTCCTTCTCCGCTCACGTGAGGTCCCCGTACTCGTGGACTTCTGGGCCGAGTGGTGCGGTCCCTGCAAGACACTGTCCCCCCTCCTCGAACGGATCACGCAGGAAGCCGGTGGCCGGTTCGAACTCGCAAAGGTCGACGTCGACGCCAACCAGGACCTCTCTGCTCAGTTCCGGATCCAGTCGATCCCGACGGTGGTCGCCATCCGCCACGGTAAGGAGGTCGACCGCTTCTCGGGAGCTCTCCCTGAGGCTTCGATCCTCGCGTTCATCGATGGCGTGATGCCGAGCGAGCTCGACCTGATGGTCGACGAGGCACGCACTGCGCTCGTCGCCGGTGACAACACGGCAGCCGAGCACATGCTCCGGCAGGTTCTCGATCAGAAACCCGATCATCAAGAGGCAGGCACGTCACTGGCCGCCCTCCTCATCGACAAGGGTGAGACCGAAGAGGCCATGATCGTGCTCGGCAAACTGATCCCCGACGCCGACGTCGAGCGGCTCCAATCAGCAGCCCGCCTGCGCGGTTCGGCGGGGATCGATCTCACCGAACTCGAGGCTGCGGTACGGGCCGATCCCTCCGATGGCAACGCCCAACTCGAACTCGCACGTGCGCTCGCTGCTCACGCCGAGTACGAACCGGCCCTCGATCGGATGCTCGACGTCGTCCGCAACAACGGGGATCTCAAGGAAGAGGCCCGTCTCGCCATGGTCGATATCTTCGGAGTACTCGGATCCGATCACCCACTCACCGTGACCTACCGCCGTCAACTCGCCAACGCCCTCTACTGACCCCCCCATCCCGTGCCCAGAGAGTTGGTCGTCCGATGTATGCCGCAGAGAGCCCACAGAACGCGGGTGCTGCGTGCTCGCAGCAGTTCTCAGATCCTCAACAACCGGTCGAGACCGACGCTGAGCGTCTCTTTCTGAGCGCCGACGCTTCGCACCGCTAGCAGCAGACCCGGCATGAACGAGGAGCGATCGGTCGTGTCGTGGCTGATGGTGAGCGTCTCTCCGGAGCCACCGAAGATGACGTCCTGGTGTGCAACGACTCCCGGCATCCTCACCGAGTGGATGCGTACGGACTCGACGTCGGCGCCGAGCGCTCCTTCGTACAACTCCTCGGAGTCGACTTCCCGGACAGGCTCCCCTGCAACGGACGCGATCGCCCGTGCCGTTGCGATCGCCGTGCCCGACGGTGCATCGGCTTTGGCATCGTGATGCTTCTCGATGATCTCGGCGACGGGGAAGTGCCGTGCTGCTTTCTCAGCGAGTTTCATCATGAGAACCGCCCCGATCGAGAAGTTGGGAACGACGAGACAGTTTCCCGGACCGTTCCCCCACAGTTCATCGAGGGCCACAAGACGTTGCGTATCGAAACCCGACGTGCCGACGACGACGTTCGCCCCGAAGGACCGCCATCGAGCGAGGTTCTCCATGACGACATCTGGCCGGGAGAACTCGACGATCACGTCGCAACCATCGAGGCTGCCGGCGTCCTGACTGATCGAGAGCCCTGCGATGTTGCCAACCGTGTGCGCGTCGTACAGCGCGATGAGATGCAGGTCCTCTTGCTCGTCGATGGTCGCTGCAGCAAGACTGCCCATGCGTCCCGATGCGCCCGACACGCCGATCTTCATGCGACGTGCTCCTCGAGGTCGTCCCTGCCGAACGGGCCAACTGCACCGAGGACGTACGGCCCCGAGTAGGCGATCTTTGCAGCTTCTGTGATGTCGTCGTTACTCACCCGGGCGATCCGTTCGACGGTCTCATCGACCGAGAGGTGTTCGATTCCGGTCAGCTCATTCCGCCCGAGACGGTTCATCCGTGAACTCGAATCTTCGAGCCCGAGTGCGAGCGATCCTTTGATGTGGCCCTTGGCCCGCTCCAACTCCTCTTCCGTGATGCCGTTCGCCATGATCTCGTCGAGCTGTGCACGCACGATCTTGAGCACCTCATCCACCTGGGAGGGTGTCGTACCGACGTACACGGCGGAAGCCCCGGCGTCGAGGAACGGCATGCGGAAACTGTGCACCGCGTACGCAAGCCCCCGGGTCTCACGGATCTCGCGGAACAGACGCGATGACATCCCGCCACCGAGCACGTGGTCTGCGATCGTGAGAGCGAAGCGCCGATCGTCGTCGCGTACGAGAGACGGTGAACCGAAGATCAAATGTGCCTGTTCCGTGTCTTTGGTGCGTACACCGACGTTGGCTGTGACCTTCGGCTCGACCGGCTCTCTCGAAGGGTCGTCCCCGGTCCACGATCCGAACCTGTCGGAGACGAGCGACACGATGTCGTCCGGCAGATTGCCTGCAATCGCGATCACGGTCGTGTGTGGCGAGTACCTCTTCGCCCAGTACGAGCGGATCACCTCACGCGACATCCCGGTGATCGACTCCTTCGTTCCAAGGATCGGTGCAGCCAGCGGGTGTGAGCCCCACAGGGCTTCGATGAACTGCTCATGGGCGACATCGGTCGGATCGTCCTCGTTCATGTTGATCTCTTCGAGGACCACGTTGCGCTCAGAATCGATCTCCTCCTGGCGGAACGAAGGCAACTGGAGCATCTCGCCGAGGATCTCGACACCGACCGGGAGATCCTCGTCACGGGTCCTGGTCCAAAAGCACGTGTACTCCTTGGATGTGAAGGCGTTGTGTCGTGCCCCGAGACCGTCGAACGTCTCGGAG
>JAJRYI010000323.1 GCA_024275815.1 Actinomycetes bacterium
CGTCGACGGCTTCGATCTGTGCGGCTATTGCATCGATGACCGCCTGATCCCGCCCCTCTGAGAAGTTCGGAACGCACAGAACCAGGCTCTGGGATGTGGGGATGCTCACCGGTGGCCTCCGATGGAGAGTTTCGTGGCGAGCGGACCGGGGGTGTCAGCGGTCCGCATGCTCTCCGCGCGCTGTGTACTTGGGAGATGTCGCTGTTGGTCTAGCTCACTCACCAGACAAGCTCCTTGTAACGCGATGACAGAGAGAACACTTGCAGGTTACCGCTTCCCACCATCGTGTCCTGGCCGCTGTGTGCTTGGAGAGGAGTCCAGGCGCTGGTGGTGGCGGGCCGTCGGGTCACCTCGTTGCGACGACGAGCGCGAATCTGTCCTGACGATCGGTGAGGATCTCTGCAACGGTGAGTCCGGCTGCCTCGAGTTGCGCAGCGACACTCTCTTTCGTGAACTTGCACGACCACTCCGTATGGATCGATTCACCCTCTGAGATCCTGACGGTGAGATGAATGTCGGTGAGGTGCACCGTGACGTCGCGAAGTGCTCGAAGGCTCTGTTTCATGCACATCCCGTCTGGTTCGAAACGGGTCTCGTGGGCGAAAGCATCGAGGGGGAAGTCGCCGCCGAGGTGACGGTTGATCACGGTGAGGATGTTCTTGTTGAAGGCAGCAGACACGCCCTGGGCGTCCGAGTAGGCGGCCACCATCGTTGCCTCGTCTTTCACGAGGTCGACACCGAGGATGAACGCGTCGTCGGGTTCCAGCGACTCTGCGACCTCAGCGAGAAATCGGGGCCGCTCATCAGGAGGCAGGTTGCCGATCGTTGAACCGAGGAAAGTCACGATCCGCCGGCCGGACCGGGGCACACGGTGAAGGTCGGACAGGAAGTCACCGACGTACGCCCTCACCTTCAGCCAGGGGTAGGCGGCGGTGAGGGAGTCTCCGGCGTGTTTGAGAGCGAGGTCCGAAACGTCGACGGGGACGTAGCAGTTGCCCGTACCCTCAGTGTGCATGGCGTCGAGCAGGATGCGCGTCTTTCGTGCGAAACCCGCCCCGATCTCCATCATCTCGACCGGCCGGAACGCTGCGATCAGGTTGTCGGCGTGTGTCTCGAGGATCTCCGCCTCAGCCCGGGTGAGGTAGTACTCGGGGAGGCGGGTGATCTCCTCGAAGAGTTCGGATCCGTAATCGTCGTAGAAGTAGATCGATGGCAGGGAACGGTTCTTGGCGATGAGTCCCGATCGGACGTCTCGGATGAGCTGGGACT
Organism: Actinomycetes bacterium; assembly: GCA_024275815.1. GTDB lineage: Bacteria > Actinomycetota > Acidimicrobiia > Spongiisociales > UBA5794 > JAMBLL01. Next base: position 1,270 of record JAJRYI010000323.1, read on the forward strand.
TGAAGTCTGCAGGCTGCGACAGCCACTCGAGCGTGAATCTCTCGGCGTGTGTCATGTGATATCCCATGCCAGACGGATTCCGGAGAGGATCTGTCGCCGTTGGCGGTAGTCCCAGTTGCGGAACGAGTTGCGGGTGACCGACGGTGACGTCGCCCACGAGGCACCGCGCAGTACCCGGAAGTTCTCATCTCCGAAGAACACTTCGGAGTACTCGGGGTAAGGAAAGGTCGTATACCCGGGGTAGGGGGTGAAGGGCGAGGACGTCCATTCGTACACGTCTCCGAGCATCTGTTCGACACCGTACCCAGACGCGCCGACGGGGTAGGAGCCGACGGGAGCCGGTCCCCACGCTGCTTGGCCGATGTTGGCGTGTGCCGACGTTGGATGTGTCTCCCCCCACGGATAGGTCCGTGGCCGATCGACGTTCGGCCCCCAGTTGGCTGCCTTCGCCCACTCGGGTTCGGTCGGTAGGCGACCTCCTTCGAACGCGGCGAACGCCTCGGCCTCCCAGTAGTTGACGTGGATGACGGGTTCTTGCAGATCGAGGGGACGTACTCGCCCGAACATGGTCTGGCTCCACTCGCCCGTCGCGGAGCGGTCCCAACCCTGGGGCGCCTCGACGTCGGCACCGGTTCGCCACTCCCACCCTTGCGACGACCATAAGTCGCTTCGGCTGTAGCCGTCGTTCGTCACGAAGGCCAGGTAGCGTCGATTCGTCACCGGGAATCGATCGATGGCGAAGGCCCCGACGTGTACCTCGTGTGCCGGTCGTTCGTTGTCGTACGCCGAGACCCTGTTGTCGGTTCCGAGGGTGAACGGTCCTGCCTCGATCGTGATCCGTTCCGTGTCGTCGACGGTGCGCCGTGGCGGGAGTCGGCGCACGGCCGACAGTGTGTAGGCCTCGAAGTCGGGGCGCAGGTTCAAAGCCTGGAGCATCGTTTCTTGATGCTGAGCCTCGTGTTGGACCACCATCTCGAATACGTATCCATCGCGGGCGAGTGGAGGCCCATCGACGAAGTCAGTCTCGGTGAGTATCGACTCGGTGCCGTGGCGGACCTCGTCGAGGTACTCGGTTGCTTCGATTCGGTTGAGGAGGGGGAGTTGGGAACGGACCCATCTCGGGTTGTCGAAGGGGTTGTACATGGCGTCGCGCTCTGCGTCGTGGGCAGTGCGTCCACCGAGTTCGCGTAGCAGCCAGAACTCCTCGAAGTTCGCGATGTGGCCCATGTCCCATACCAGAGGGCTCATCAGTGGGTCGAACTGGTGATGGAGATCGTCGTCCGAGAGGGGTGCCGTCATCGTGAACGTGCGCAGACGCAAGCGCTCCAGGTCGGAAGCGATACGACGCTTGATCTTGAGAATGGAGTCGGTGGTGGGCATTCGTGAGGCAGGCTAGGACGTTGCCGGTGGTGACAACGTCGAACCGGGTCAGGGCATTCCCGGCGCTTGCTGTAGGCCGCTGCGCTTCACTCGGTGGCGACTGCACTCCACGATCGGTGTGGCGGGGGGGGGTTCGTGGTTGCGAACCCCCCCCCGCCACCTCGCAGATGGTCAACGGTTCGGTTGGTCGTCTGCTCGTTCTGTCTCGACGACGGCAAAGACGGCGCCTGCGGGATCGGTGAGGATCGCGGTCACTCCGATAGGCGTGTGCGATGGTTCCTTCATCACCGAGCCGCCGAGCTCGACGGCTCGGGCTGCTGTGTCGGGTGTGTTCTCGACCCGGAACCAGGTCAGCCAGTGGGCGGGAACCTGATCGGGGACGATCTTGGATATGTCCGAAGCTCCCCCATTGACCCGGTCACCGACCATGAACATCGTGTACTCGGATCCCGCGATGTCGACGGTTTCGGTCCCCCATCCGAGGAGTGCCGTGTAGAACGCAGTTGCCGCATCGACGTCTCTGCATCCCAGATCGTTCCACACCATCGTGTTGACCTCGTTGAACACCTGTGCGCCGTCGTGGGTGCCCGACTGCCAGAAGCCGATCGCAGCCCCAACCGGGTCGATCACGAAGAACATGGACCCTGCATCGAGGATCTGCGTTGGTTCCATCAGGATGTGGGCGCCGAGTTCCTTCGCCCTGTCATGGGTGGCGTCGATGTCGTCGACGATCACGTACGGAGTCCACACCGGCGGCTGACCGGCCGCTTGTTGGTCGGGGGACAACGGCCCCATCCCTGCGACGACCTTGCCGTCCTTGGTGAACATCGTGTACGGCATGGTGTCATCGGAAGACGTCTCTGCCGTCCAGCCGAACAAACCGGTGTAGAAAGCCTCGCCTGCAGCGGTGTCGGGAACCGCGACGTCTGCCCATCCGATGGTTCCGTGTGCAAGTCCCATCCGTGCTCCTTCCCTATGCGTGGTCGACGACCACATCATGCACGAAGGACACTACGCAGGGGGAGTGACAGAGACTGAGAAGTTCTTCGCGTGCTGCCTCCCCGTGAGGGTGGAGGCGCCGGGGGCTAGTGGTGAGACTCGGCCTTGGGTGTCACGATGATCGTTGCGATCGCTGCGACGAGAAGGGTGATTCCGAGCAGGGCGTAGGCGACAGTCGCCCATTCGTCTCCAGGAGGAGCGCTGCTCACTGCGTTTTCGGCTGCGAAGATGAGATTCAACATGGCCGGGAGACTACCAGCAACAGGTGGCGAAGCGCCGCTGAAGGGTGCGATGCCCCCGGTCCTACCCTCACGGACATGTCAGACTCCCCGCCATCCTCCAAGGTATCCCCGCCGCGTTTCGCCGGCGTCCTTGGTGGTGGGCTGCGCCTGACGTGGAGCTTCGTCAAGCGACGTCCGTGGTCGTTTGCTCTCGCGGTCTCTGGTGCCGTCCTGTTCGTCTCGGCGATCGTTGCCTCTGCAGTGGTCGTCGGCAGGATCACCGATGTTCTGATCATCCCGGTCCTTCAGGATGGTGAGTCGATAGATGCGACGTTCTGGCAGGCCATAGGGTTGATCCTGGGCGTTGCCGTGTGGAAGTCTGCAGGGATCACGTTGCGTCGTGCTGCCGCCGGGTGGTTGCAGTACGGCACCCGCTCAGATGCCCGGAAGCGGCTCATCCACCATCAGTTGCGCCTCGATCTCGCCTGGTACGACCGGCGGAGTACCGGTGATCTCCTGTCGGTGTCTGAGGTCGACACGAACCAGGGAACGTTCGTGCTTGCGCCGCTTCCCTACGCGACCGGTTCGTTCTTCCTGTTGATCGGGACCGTTGCCCTTGTCGCGGCGATGGACCCGATCCTCGGCCTCATCATCTTCGTCGGCCTCGTCGTGATCGTCGGTATCGACATCCACGGGGCCTTCCGTACGTTCCAACCCTTTGTGGGCGTACAGGACGAACGTGGTGTCGTTGGAGACATCGCCCACGAGTCCATCGATGGTGCGCTCACCGTCAAGGCGCTGGGCCGTGGCGAGGAGGAGACCGAACGTTTCGCCGTGTCGGCACGCCGGCTACGAGACAAGATCATCGCCGTCAACTCTGTCTGGGTCGGTTACCGGGCGGTCGTCGAATCCCTTCCATCGGTTCTGACGGTTGCGCTCCTCGTCATCGGTGTGGTGCGACTCGCCTCCGGTGCCGTGACGGCAGGCGACCTCGTGACGGTCGCGTATCTCCTATCGCTGATGATGATGCCGATCTCACTTCTCGGGTTCGTGATCTGGGAGATGGCGCACTCGTTGGCGGCGTGGCGACGGGTTCAGGAGGTGCTCGACGCGGACGACCTCGTCGAACACGGTGACACCGTGGCCACTGCACCGGGAACGGGCGGATCGGTCGCATCGACACACGTTTCCTTCGGCTACAGCGAGGGTGAGAGCGTTCTCGCCGACGTGGATCTGACCATCCCTGGTGGTAAGACCGTCGCCGTCGTCGGGCCGACCGGGTCGGGCAAGTCGACGCTCGTCCTCCTCCTTGCCAGGCTCTGGGACCCTGTCTCTGGGTCGATCACACTCGATGGAAGAGATCTCCGGGACTTTGCACCTGCGGAGCTTGCAGGCGAAGTCGCGCTCGTCTCCCAGGAGTCGTTCCTCTTCGATGACACGATCGAGGGCAACATCACCCTGGGACTCGACATCCCGAGGGAGGACGTCATCGAAGCTGCCCGTCTCGCAGGCGCCGAGCGGTTCATCGAGGAGCTCGAGTACGGCTACGACACGCGGATCGGGGAGCGGGGCACATCGCTGTCGGGAGGGCAGCGCCAGCGTGTTGCGCTCGCTCGAGCCCTGGTTCGTCGCCCACGGGTGCTGGTACTCGACGATGCAACGTCGGCGGTCGATCCCTCGGTGGAGATGGAGATCCTCAGGGGTCTTCGTCGGTCGGACCTGCCGTCGACGGTGGTCATCGTTGCGTATCGCCGCTCGTCGATCGCCCTGGCCGATGCGGTGGTCTTAATCGAGGACGGACGTGTCGTTGCTGAGGGAACACATGACGAGCTCATGGAATCGATCCCGCGATACGTTCGCATCCTGTCTGCATACGAGGACGATGCTGCCGTTCACGAAGTCGATGGGGGGCATCGATGACCGCTGGAGTCCCCGAACGCACATCGGCGGTACTTCGTCGCTCGTTCCGGGTCGCACCGGAGCTCGGCAAGGGACTGTGGTGGACCCTGGTGCTCGCCGTTCTCGGAGCTGCACTTCAACTCGTTGTGCCCGTAACCATCCAGAGGATCATCGACAACGAGATCCTCGGTGCGGCCAACGCCGACACGGCGGCTGTTCTCAGGCTGGGCATCGTCGCACTCATCGCCGTGGGCCTCGCCATGGCAGCGCGCTGGATCTCACTGCAGAGATTGGTCAGGTCGGCTGCCAGCGGTCTTGCACAGCTACGGATCAAGACGTTCGAGCGTCTCCACGCCATGTCGATGCTCGATCTCCAGGCAGAGCGTCGTGGAGCGTTAGTTGCAAGGGTGACTTCCGATGTCGAGACGATCCAGCAGTTCATGGAGTGGGGAGGCGTCGGCATGATCCTCGGATCGGCACAGGTCGCGCTCGCCATGTTCGCCATGCTGGTGTACCAGTGGCAGCTCGCCCTGGTCGTCCTCGCCGGGGTGATCGTGTACACGGTCCTGATCGTCGTCTCCCAGCGTGTCCTGTCTCGAGCTCACGACCGTGTCCGGGAGCGGGTATCGGATTCGCTCGCTGCAACGGGTGAGGCGATCTCTGGAATCTCGACGGTGCGTGCCTACGGTATGGAGGAGGTCGTCATCGAGAAGGTCGACGACACACTCGATCGACAGTTTGCCGCCGAGGTGCGAACGGCGGTCCTTGCGTCGGCGCTGTTCTCGAGCGCAGAACTGTTCGCCGGCGTTCTCACAGCGCTTGTCGTCGGTGTCGGTGTCGTCTACGGGAGCACTTGGGGGATGAGTGCGGGAACGCTCGTCGCCTTCCTGTTCCTCGTCAACCTCCTGATCGAGCCGATTCAGCGTCTGGTAGAAACGATCGATCAGGCCCAGTCGGCGGGAGCGGGGCTGCGCAAGATCCTCGGGGTCATCGACACCCCGGTGTCGATCCCCGATCCGCCCGACGGCGTGACGCTGCCTGAGGCAGCCCTGGGCATCTCGTTCCGGCAGGTCACCTTTGCCTACCCGGGAGGTCCCAAGGTGATCCAGGACGTCTCGGTCGACATTGAGCCGGGTGAGCGTGTAGCGGTTGTCGGCGAGACGGGCTCGGGGAAGACGACGTTCGCCAAGCTCGCTACCCGACTTCTGGTTCCCGACCGCGGAACGATCGCTATCGATGGCATCGACATCGGCCAGATCTCGCTCGACTCGCTGCGACGCAGCGTTGCGTACGTCCCTCAAGAAGGGTTCCTCTTCCACGGCTCGGTTGCCGACAACGTCCGATACGGACGCCCAGGGGTCGATGACGCGACCGTACGGATGGCTTTCGGTGACCTCGGCCTCCTGGACTGGCTCGACGGTCTTCCCGACGGCGTGCGCTCAGAAGTCGGTGAGCGTGGGGGCAATCTGTCTGCCGGTGAGCGGCAACTGGTCGCGATCACCCGCGCATGGATCGCGAATCCGAGCGTGCTCGTACTCGACGAGGCCACCTCGGCGGTCGATCCGGCCCTCGAGGTACAGATCCGCAGAGCGATCGAGTACCTGACGAGTGGGCGCACGTCGATTACGATCGCCCATCGGCTATCGACAGCCGAGGCGTCCGACCGGATCCTCGTGTTCCACGAAGGGGTGATCGTCGAGGACGGTCGCCATGATGTCCTCATCGGTGCTGCCGGCGTCTACGCGGCGATGCACGCTGATTGGGAGGGCTCCACAACCTCGTCGTAGACAGGTCTTGGGTGATCGAGCAGCGAAACGGGTAGGAAGACCCATCTCGATGATTCAAGGTGATAGTCCAGGCGACCGATACAAAGGACAGGTGGGAGGCCGGCGAGGCTACTTGTTCCCGAACAAGGCGATCCAAAACCGAGCCAGTCACCCACCGACCTCTTGAAGCCCCCACACGCAAGTGGGGGCTTCGTCCGGTATCGCTGTTGGTGAGTTCGCGAGTCACCGACCTCGCAGCGAGTCGGCGAAGCGCTGCTCGATTCCCTCGACCGGTGGCGGTCTGCGAAACGTCACGTCGTCTGGCAGAGTGGTTGCCGTACGCTCGAGCGCGAGCCACCACGAGGGGGACGCCCCCAGCGCCCAGCGAAGCGCCCTGGTCAGTCCCTTCCCGCCAGCGTGCGCCCCGACACGTCGATGTACACCGAGGACCGTTGCGATACGGTCGGGAATGGTGGTGACCGCTGCCTGGAACAGGACCGCGTAGGCACCGGATGCCTAACGAGGCAGAGGCGGATGAACGAGGAACGACACGACTTGTTCCATTCCCGGTGATGGTCCGACATCGGGGTGGTGCGCGATCCACATGGCAAGGTCGTCTCGTGTCGTCGGCAGATCCGTTGCCTGAAAGCGACCACCGAGTAGTGCTTGCTCTCGGGTGTACCTGTCGCCATCTGCCGGATCGAGGGCGTGTGGCCCGAAGTGCTCGTATGCGGTGAGGAAGCTGTCGGCGAGAGCGTTGTGCACCCAGGCGGCGTACCGGGGGCCGTTCGCAGAGTACCTCCGACCCCGGTGGGATTCACCGACGACGCCCGTGTGCGCCCTGTTGACGATCTGGAGTGCTTCCTCTACTTCGGGCATCGCTCCGTACGAGGTTGCAGCGACGTACGCGCTCGTTCGTGACAGTCGGCCGAGCGGGTCTGCTTCATACGTGGAGTGGTCGGCGACGCCGGCAACGACCTCGGGATGTACCGCCTGGATGAGCAACGCCCGGATACCCCCGATGAACGCTGATGCGTCTCCAACGACCTGCCAGGTGACCGATCCCGGTCCGAACAACCCGGGGTCTCCGGGATAGTCGAGGGAGCGCTCGAGGGGGTAGGAAGCGTGGGAGAACAAGGAGCTGGCGCTCTCGGCGATCCGTGACCGGGGGTTCAACCAGGAGGTGGCCATGGTGCGAAGCGTAGGACGTGTGACGGAGCCGGTGCGCAGATAGGGAGCGGTCGTTCTCCGTTTACCGTTTGCCGTTGACCGAAAGAGCCTGAGCATCGAGGAGTGGCCAAGGTTTCCGACCGTGAACGGTGAACGGTGAACGCAGCACGGCTTCTTCCCACCTGCTGATTCTCAAGATCCCCTCACGTTGCCGTTCTGCGGGCTCCACCTACGAGTGCCACACCGACGATGGCGAGGCCTCCGCCGACACCGATCATCACGGTGATCTGCTCGCCGAGAAGGACTGCACCGGCAACCACGGCGACGATCGGTGCGAGATACGCAGACATCGCGACGATGGTTGCAGGAGCATGCTTCGAGGCGAAGAGTGTCAACCCGAAGGGGAGGAGGGTCGATCCAAGTCCGAGGATCACGAGGAGTACCCACAGGTTCGTGTCGTAGGAGCGAACCTGGTCGAATCCGATGGCCCAGCCGGCGATCACGGCGACGACGGTGCCCGCGACGAACATCGGCAGGGCCAGTTCGACCGTGTCGTGTCTCGGTGCGTAGTGCCGCTGCATGACACCGGTCGTGGATCCAACGAGTACGCCGCCGAGCGCAAAGGCGAACCCTGC
>JAJRYI010000021.1 GCA_024275815.1 Actinomycetes bacterium
CCCCCGGCTCCTTCGTCCGGTCGAGCACGGCGATCGTGCGGACGCTCGGTGGCAGCGCTGCGACCAGCGCTCGAGTCGAGAACGGCCTGAACAGACGGACCTTGACGAGTCCGACCTTCTCACCCCGCTCGACGAGAGCGTTCACGGCTTCTTCGGCTGCACCGACCCCTGAACCCATCATCACGATGACCTCGGTGGCGTCGGTGGCGCCAACGTAGTCGAAGAGGTGGTACTGACGCCCGACACGTTCGGCAAAACGATCCATCGCCTCTTGAACGATGTCGGGAACAGCGTCGTAGAACGGGTTGCACGCTTCGCGGGCCTGGAAGAAGACATCGGGGTTCTGGGCCGTTCCCGCGAGTTTGGGTGCGTCCGGATCGAGCCGTCGCTTCCGATGCTCGAGGACTCCTTCGATCGGCACCAGCGCCCTGATGTCGTCGTCGGAGAGTTCCTCGATCATGTTGACTTCGTGAGACGTTCGGAAACCATCGAAGAAGTGCACGAACGGCACACGGCTTTCCAGGGTTGCCGATTGAGAGATGAGCGCCATGTCGTGCGCTTCCTGCACCGAGTTCGATGCGAGCATCGCCCACCCCGTTGCCCTGGTCGCCATGACGTCGGAGTGGTCGCCGAAGATGGAGAGGGCGTGTGTGGCGACGGTCCTCGCCGCGACGTGGAACACTGCGGGAAACAGCTGGCCTGCGATCTTGTACATGTTGGGGATCATGAGGAGCAGGCCCTGGGATGCGGTGAACGTCGACGTGAGCGCCCCGGCCTGGAGAGCGCCATGCACTGCGCCGGCAGCCCCGGCTTCGCTCTGCATCTCGATCACCTCAGGTACCGTGCCCCACACATTGGGCTTGCCCTGGTTCGACCACGCGTCGGACAACTCGCCCATCGGCGAGGACGGGGTGATCGGGTAGATCGCCAGAACTTCATTGGTACGGTACGCGATCGATGCAGCTGCTTCGTTGCCATCGACCGTGACGATCGTTCGAGTTGGGGCCTCGATCGTGGTCATGTGATCCCTTCGACGTAGTCCCTGATATGATAACTCAGCAACTAAGTATCCGGTGCGGTGCGCTGGGTCGCCTCCTACCCCATGCAGCGAGAAGGGCCGCCTCTCCGGCGGCCCTTCTCGCGTCGTTCGATTGTGCGTGACGGCGTCTAGGAATCGCCGTCCTCGTCACCTTCGTCGCTCGATTCGTCGTCGTTCGTCGAGCCACCGAGAGATGCAAGCCACTCTGCAGGGTCGGCAGGCAGAGCATCCTGGGAGGACTCCACATCCACGTCCCCGAAGAGCGCTGCTGCAGTCGGGACCTGGGCATCGGGCAACATCGGCTGGATCTGCTGGTACGCGACCGAGCCTGTACCTGCAGGTATCAGTTTCCCGATGATGACGTTCTCTTTCAGACCACGCATGTAGTCCGACTTCGAGTTCAGGGATGCCTCGGTGAGGACCCTGGTGGTCTCCTGGAACGACGCTGCAGATAGCCACGAATCGGTCGCAAGCGACGCCTTCGTGATACCCATCAACTCGGGGCGACCCTCGGCAGGCTTCTTCCCATCCTCGACCAACTCGGTGTTGGTGTCCCGGAACTCCTGCGCATCGATGAGCTCTGCAGGGAGCCATGGACCGTCACCCGGGTTGACGATGCGCACCCGACGCAGCATCTGACGGACGATCAGCTCGATGTGCTTGTCGTTGATGTCCACACCCTGGGAGCGGTACACCTCTTGCACCTGGCCGACCAGGTACCGCTGGCATGCCCGCACACCCTGGATCTCGAGAACCTCTTTAGGATCAAGAGGACCTTC
>JAJRYI010000324.1 GCA_024275815.1 Actinomycetes bacterium
CTCGATCGGGAAGAGCGCGATCGACTCGGCGGGATCCACGAAGTACCCGAGGTCCACCTCGGGAGCGATGTTCGACGGCGGCAACGACGTGGCGTCGTCGGCCGTCTTGACCTCACGGATGACCCGAACGCCGATGCCACCTGCAGCGAGCGCACCGAGAAGGAACGCAACGATCGTGAGTGATACGGATCTGGCCGTCACATCGGCCTCCTGGCTCGTCTCGGTCCGGCAACGCTGCGATGGTAGGAATCCATCCACCTTGTACTCGGTCGAGACCACCCCGTACACCGGTCGCGCAGCAGGACCAGCCGCGGTAGTGTCGGGGGATGCATGAACTCATCGGCACTTGGCGTCTCGTCGAATGGACGGTCACGCTACGCAACGGCCGGGTGACACACCCGTTCAACCGCAAGTCAGAGGGTCTCATCACCTACACGGACGAGGGCCGCATGGTCGCGTCCCTGATGAAGTCCGACAGGGAACTCATCGGAACCAGCTCCTTCAACGAGGCAACCGCCCTCGAGCGAGCCTCTGCAGCTGCCGGGTACCTGTCGTACGCAGGAACCTATGAGATCGTCGGTGACCAGGTTCATCACCATGTGGAGCTCTCCCTGTTCCCGGACTGGGTCGGCGGCACACAGATCAGGCACATCGAGTGGATCACCAACGAGGACGGAACGCAGGATCTCGAACTGTCCGACCTCGGGATCGGATCGGACCGATCCGCGGTGATCCGACTCCGGTGGCATCGCGTAACGGAGGAACGGGCATGACGACCAAGACACTCGAGGAATGGACAGAGGCAGCCGGCGAGGTGACCCCCCGGGGAGACATCTTCATCGACGGCGAGTGGCGGGAAGCGATCTCGGGAAGCCGTTTCTCGACAGTGAACCCGGCGACCGGCGAGACGATCCTCGAGGTCGCCTCCGGCGCGACCGAGGACGTCGACGCTGCGGTGCGATCCGCCCGCACAGCGTTCGAAGACGGCCGCTGGTCCAAACTCGCCCCTCGCGACCGCGGGCAGGCACTCATCCGGCTCGCCGAACTCATCGAGGCCAACGGCGAGGAACTCCAGCTCCTCGAGACACTCGACGTCGGCAAGCCGATCCGGTACTCACGTCGTGTCGACGTCGGCCAGGCTTCGTCCACCTACGCCTGGTACGGCGAGGCTGCAGACAAGCTCTACGACGAGATCGCTCCCACCGGTCCCGACGCTCTCGGCCTCGTGACCAGGGAGCCGGTCGGGGTCGTCGGTGCCGTCACCCCGTGGAACTTCCCGTTGATGATCAACTCGTGGAAGCTCGCCCCGGCACTCGTTGCAGGGAACTCCGTCATCCTCAAGCCTGCAGAACAGGCCCCGTTGTCGTCGCTACGGCTCGCGGAACTCGCCGTGGAGGCGGGTATCCCACCGGGTGTCTTGAACGTGGTGCCGGGACTCGGAGAGACGGCGGGACGCGCGATCGGCTTGCACCCGGGCATCGATGCCGTCACGTTCACCGGATCGACTGCGGTCGGCAAGCTGTTCCTGGAGTACTCGGCTCGCTCGAACATGAAACGAGTCTCGGCAGAGACCGGTGGAAAGACACCCAACATCATCTTCGCCGATGCTCCCGACCTCGGCTATGCGATCGGCGCCGTTGGTGTCTCGATCTTCTGGAACACGGGGGAGATGTGTATCGCCGGGTCGCGCCTGCTCGTCCAACGCGAGATCTACGACGAGGTCGTCGAACGCGTCGGGGAGCTCTCGGGGTCGTGGCATCCGGGCAACCCGCTCGACCCTGCCACCAAGGCAGGCCCGATCGTCGATGACACCCAGCTCGCACGGGTCACGGACTACATCGGTCGCGGCGTCGACCAGGGTGCCCGGCTCGTGGCGGGAGGAAACCGTGCACTTGCCGAGTCCGGCGGATACTTCATCGAGCCGACCGTCTTTGCCGATGTCCGCAACGACATGGACATCGCCCGCGACGAGATCTTCGGCCCGGTGCTGAGCATCATCCCGTTCGAGGATGAGGCCGAGGCGCTCTCGATCGCCAACGACTCTCGCTACGGGCTCTCGGCTGCCGTGTGGACCTCGAACCTCACCCGGGCACACACGATGGCGGCTGCGCTCCAGGCAGGCACGGTGTGGGTCAACAACTTCGACACGTCGGGGATCACAGCACCGTTCGGCGGTTACAAGGAGTCCGGGTTCGGCGGCAAGGACAAGTCCCTCCATGCGCTCGACAAGTACACGAACCTCAAGACCACCTGGATCAACCTGGGCCGCGGCGGCAGGTAAACACCACCCCTGTTCCGTCCCCCCTTCAGGGGGGACGAGCGAGTCCTCGAGCAAGCCCGGCACGGCACGGTCTTCCGTCCCCCCTTCAGGGGGGACAAGCGAGTCTTCGAGCGAGGGGGGACCGCGAGCCCGCGAGCCCGGCACGACACAGACCCACGCACAGGCCGGTTCCACTTCGTGCTCGCAGGCTCGCCCTCCCCCCTGCATCGCTCCTGCGTCGCTCTGCCGTCCCCCCTGAAGGGGGGACAGAAGGGTGCACCACCCAACACCTCACAACCCTCGGAGCGACAGCGCTCTACGGGTTCGTCGACACGCAGTCCGCGGACCCAGATTCAGATGGGCAAGCGGGCTTGCGAGCGAGAGAGGTGCCTACTGCACCTTCGCGAAGGCACGGTCGAGGTAGAGCAGTGGCGACTTCCCGGTGTTCGTTCGGCCACCGGCATCGACACGACCGAAGATGACCCAGTGGTCACCCATCTCGATCCGGTCGATCGTTGCGCACTCGAACGTTCCGAACGCGACCCCGAGCACCGGGCCGGCAACATCGGTCGTCGGAGGAGTCCACCCGACGGTACCGAACTTGTCTGCCCCCTTCGTTGCGAAGGTCATCGCAACGTCGCTCGAGTCGTCGTCGAGGAAGTTCACGGTGAAACCGTCCGCAGCAACCATGGCATCGAGCGACTCCGAGACCTTGTCGATGCACCACAGCACGATCGGGGGATCCACGGACACCGAGGTGAACGCCGAGACCGTCATCCCGAGAGGCTCATCGTCGATGAACGCCGTGACGACAGTCACGGTCGCCGCAACACCCGCCATCATGTCCTTGAAGGTGTCCCCGTCGATGCCTTCGTGTCCCATTGTCAACCTTTCATGCGAAGGCGCCATCGTACTGCCGTGCCAGCGTGCCCAGAACGGTAGGGTGCCCCGTATCAACGCCCGGATCGGGCACCCGTAACGACGAGGAAAGCAACCATGGCCACCGACATCCAGATCATCGAGGTCGGGCCGAGAGACGGCCTCCAGAACGAGAGCGTCACACTGAGCACCGATGACAAGCTCACCCTCATCGATCACCTCGTCGGCTCGGGCGTCACACGCATCGAGGCCGTGTCGTTCGCCCATCCCAAGTACGTGCCACAACTCGCCGACGCCGAGGCAGTGATGGCCCGCATCGACAAGCGTGAGAACGTCAGCTACATCGGACTGGTCATGAACTGGCGGGGCTGGCTCCGTGCGGTCGACACTGCCGTAGACGAGGTGAACGTACCGCTGTTCGCCTCCAACACGTTCAACCGGAAGAACCAGGGGGCGCCCACACACGAGACGGTAGATGTCGTACGAGCGATCACAGAGGATGCACACAAACACGGGATCTCGGTGACGGCAACCATCGGAACAGCGTGGGGCTGCCCCTTCGAAGGTGAGGTACCCCTCGAAAGACTCGTCGAGACGGCCGCTGGACTCTCGGACTCGGGCATCGATGAACTCGCCATCGCCGATACGATCGGCGTCGCCGACCCGTGGTCGGTCACCCGCCGCCTCACCGCAGTCGCTGCGGTCGTCCCCGACATTGCACTGCGCGTCCACTTCCACGACACCCGCAACACCGGACTCGCCAACACCTACGCAGCTATCGAAGCGGGTGTGACGAGGATCGATGCGTCCGTTGGCGGTATCGGTGGCTGTCCGTTCGCCCCCGCAGCAACAGGCAACATCGCCACCGACGACCTCGTGTACATGCTCAACCGCGGCGGGTTCACTCATGGGATCTCGCTGGCACAGCTCATCGGGGTATCGAACGAGGTCGAGCACATGATCGAACACCCCGTCCCCGCGATGCTGCCCGCCGCAGGCGAGTTCCCGCCACCTCCCGGTGGAGGACCCGACGCCGGTTGACGGCTCCTCACCGATATCTCGCGTGATCGATCACATCCGGTTCAAGGTCCCTCGCTACCCTGCCGATTGGAAGATTGTCGGGGGGCCCGCAGATATGCGGACACAGAGAGACCAACTACCCGCACCGAGGCCCCATGGGACGTAGAATAAGCCAGTGGTCACCGATGGCCGAGCCGAGACCACGAAAGAAACAGAAGACGATTCTCGACGGCTTGAAGCGCTCCTTGGCCTCATCGATCGCGTTCCTCCTGCTCTTCGCCGCATCAGGGTTCATGCTGTCGAGTTCTTTCGAAGACGAAGTCCTGAAACCCCCGACCCTGGAGCTGCCTGAGTACACCCTAGAAGTCATCGATGTCTCCGACTCGACGATCTCTGTAAAGGGTCCCGGATCCGACGACCAGCTCAACCGAGTTGGTATAGAGAGAATCGAGTGGTCCGACGGCTACATAGTGAGCCGAGGCATCGAGTCCTCCCAAAAGGACGGATCGTCCCGAATAGAGATTCGCAGTATCGACCCGGCCGGTACTGCTCCCTCAGTTGGTACCCCGGTGGGGTTCAACTCGTCCGTCTACTCAGGCAACCCGCTCGACGCGTTCGGCATCGAGTACGAGAAGGTCTTCTACTCGTCCGACCTCGGTCGCTTCCCGGCGTGGTTCATCCCCGGAGAGTCCGACACGTGGGCGATCGTCGTGCATGGTGAGGGGGCATCGCGTGAAGAAGCCCTTCGTATCATCCCGCTCCTCAAGGACCTTGGGTACCCAACCCTCGTGATCTGCTATCGAAACGACCGCGGCCAGGCACGAGACCCCTCCGGGTATCACCAGTACGGGAAAACCGAGTGGACCGACCTTGCTGCAGCCGTCCTGTACTCGGACGAGAACGGCGCTACAAAGAACATCCTCGTCGGATACTCCATGGGTGGAGCGATCGTCGCGAGCTTCCTCTCTAGATCTCCACTTCGTCACCGGACGAAGGCTGCGATCCTCGATTCACCCATCCTCGACTTCGAGCAAACCGTCGACTTCCGCATGACACGCGAAACCATCCCACTCCTGCCATACCGTGTCCCCAAGCAACTCGCCGAGTTCACCAAGTTGCTTGCGACCTGGCGCTTCGGCATCGATTGGGCCGAAACCGACTATCTGTCTCATGCACGGAACCCTCGTACCCCGACACTCATCTTCCACGGCACGATGGACACGTCGGTCCCATACGCAACGAGTGCCCAGATGGCCGAAAAGTACCCCGATGTCGTGACCCTGGTGACGACACGAGCGACTCACACACGGTCGTGGAACGTCGATCCCGAGGCGTACGAGAACGCGGTTCGAGAGTTCCTCGCAGGCCTCGACTGAACCACCGGTTCGACGGACCCTCAGATCGCAGAGACGAGCCACAGGTCGCCGACGTTGGTCCCGGTGTCACCGCGTACGACGGTCGCTTCCACAGCGGTCAGCGCCGTGTAGCTGTCGTTGTTCTCCAGGGCAGCCTCGAGATCGACCCCGAGAGCACGTGCCTTTTGGGCGGTCGCACCATCGACGATTGCACCGGCAGCGGGGGTTGGACCGTCGATACCGTCCGTTCCGAGCGCTGCGAACACGATGTTCGTGTCTGAGATCTCGATCGCTGCTGTAAGTGCCGCTTCCTGGTTCCTCCCGCCAATGCCGTCGCCGTGCACGGTGACCGTCGTCTCCCCGGCTGCGATCGTCACCCGACCGGGGGCACAGCCACGGACGAGGTCGACCGCCTCGGTTCGGGCCTCCCCCATCAGTTCGCTCGTCACGATCGTCGAGGCGATGCCGACCGATGCCAGATAGGAGGCCGCAGCGTTCGCAGCGACACTCGACGAGCCGATGACTGTGAAGAGATGAGGCATCCGTTCTTCGGGCGGCGACCACCGCTGCACGGCGTCGGCGATCGCTACCGGCATCCTCGACGAAAGACCGTGCCGATCCATCACCGCGGAGGCCTCGGACCCCATGCCCGCGCCTATCGAGGGACCCGATGCCACATGGGTCGGTTCTGCACCCACGACATCGCTCAAGATGAGCGTCACGACACGGCGTGCCGGACAGACGTTCGAGAGGCCACCGCCCTTGAGTTTGCTCACCGCGGCCCGCACCTCGTTCATCTCACCGATCGGTACCCCGGCACCCATCATGACGTCGTTCATGGCAGCAAGGTCGGTGAGGTCGACACCGTCGACGGGAGCAACGGCGATCGCAGACCCTCCGCCCGAGATGAGATACACGACGAGGTCCCCGGGAGCAAGGCCGCGAACGAACTCGAGCAGGTGCGCCCCGCAAGCAAGACTCGAGGAGTCGGGTACCGGATGTGCCCCGAGGGACAACGGTACGGGGCACTCTTCGGTGTGGTTCGACACAGCAACACCCCGAAGAGTGCCGAACACGCCGGCAGCACCCCTCACCATCGCCGGTGCAGCCTTACCGAGAGCGACGATCACCACGTCGTCGACGGACGCGTCGCGGAACCGATGTCCCCCGACGACGATGTCGTCACCGTCGACGGCAAGAGCCCTGCGCACAGCAGCTTCCGGGTCACATGCAGCCACCGCAGCCTCGTAGGCTGCGAGCAGGATGGTCGTCATGTCTCGTCGGTCTGTCACCCGGTGGCCTCACGTCGTGGACACGCAACGATACGCCCGAAACCGGACCGATGGGCGCGCGAAGGCGCCCGGATCGTGAGATCCGGGCGCAGACGCCGGGGAGGACCGTGATGGTGTCTAGCCGTTGGTGCCCCGTTCAGCCTCCCGGTCGGCTCGACGCTGCTCGATGAATGCGTCGAGTTCGGCCTTCGTGATCTGACCGTCGTCCTCGAGCAGTTCAGCAAGGGGACCCTCGCCGTTCCTCAGAGGATGGTCCTCCGGCAACGCCGCGATCTCGTCTGCCGTGATGACGCCGTCTGCCATCAGACCACGAAGAATCCCGCGGCGCTCACCCTTGACCCGTGGCGGACGATCCCCGAACTCCTCCTTGAGCTCTGCACGCTTGGCCGCGAGAGCCTCCTTGATGGCGTCGACCTGGGACTGGTCGAGTGTCCCGTCTTCGACGAGTCCGCCGAGAACCTCGTCGAGGATCGCGCCCGGCCTCGGAGGTCGGGCCTCGTCGGATGCGACGTCGGTCGTGGTCTGTGCGTCTGCGGGTGAACTCGTCACCGTCGAGGCGACGAACGCCCCCGAGACGAGGATGCCGGTGGCGGCGATGGCTGCTATCAGTTTCTTCATGAGTGTCTCCTTTCGAACGATCTCACCCTCCAAGGTTGACGCCCCCCTGTAGAAGATCTGTGAGCCACACCTGAAAAACCAGTGAGAACCCCCACAATTAGGCGTCTGGCGTCCAACGCCGCAATATGTTGCGGTTCTGGACGCCAGACGCCTAGAGCTGGGGTAGGCAGAGGCCGACGATGGCGCCGGGGCGGTCGGGGCGGTTGCGGGCGAAGACCTCGCCTCCATGGTCCCTGGCGACCTGTGCCACGATGGCCAGACCGAGACCCGACCCGGGTGTCGAGCGGGCGTCGGAGGACCGGTAGAACCGCTCGAAGACGTGGTCGATGTCGTCGGGGTCGAAACCCGGGCCGGTGTCGGTGACCGTGACGCACCCCGCTGCGATCGTGATCTGGATGACGTCCTCGTCTCGAGACCACTTGTCGGCGTTCGTGACGATGTTCGTGATCGCCCGTTCGATCGCAGCGCTCTTGCCGGTGACGACCGAGCCGTCGTCGATGATCTCCACCCGACGACCGTTCCTCCGCTCGATCCGCTCTGCAACGGATGCAACGACGTCACCGAGAATGACCGACGACGTCGGTTCCTCCTCGTACCGGTCGGTCGCGAGGTCGACAACCTCGGTCACCAGCATCGAGAGCTCCTCCACCTCGGCGTGAGCTGCGGCGAGCATCGCCTGACGATCCTCCTCATCGACCTCGTGGCGTTGCAGGATCTCGATGTTCGTCCGCAACGCCGTGAGCGGGGTCCGCAGCTCATGGCCGGCGTCACGCACGAGTCGCACCTGATCCTCCCTCGCCGCCTCGATCTCGTCGAGCAACTGGTTGAAGGCACGGCCGAGCTCGGCGATCTCGTCGCCGCTCGAAACGTCGACGCGCTCATCGAGCGACTTGGAAGCGGCGATGTCCGTGAGCGACGAACGCAGGTCATCGACCGGCTTCAACGCCGAGCGGGCGACCAGCAAGCCGAGCCCACCGGCAACGGCGACACCGACGAGACCGGTCACGACGAGCAGGATCGCGAGACGGCGAAGCGTCTCGTCTGCCTCGCTCAGGGGTCGAGCGAGCTGGATGAACACACCGGCATCGGGCTGGTACACGGTCACGACACGCAGGTGAAGGCCATCGACCCACACGGAGCGCAACGTCGGTTCCTCCACGCTCACCTCGTCGGGGCCGGGCACGGGCAGGACGACGTTGTCGGGGCCGGCGTTGATGGTGCCGCCATCGGGCAGGATGACCTGGTAGTAGGTCGAATCGAAATCACCGCGGCGTTGGCCGAAGATCCCCTCCCTCTTGACGAAGTCCTCACGGAACGCAGGGGGCAGCGTCCCTGGAGGCACGCCCTCGATGATGCTCGCTCGCGACAGGAGGCTGTCATCGATCGGGACGATGATCTGGCGCCGGGCAGCAAAGAAGATGGAGACAGAGACGAGGACGACGGTCACAGCAACAGCGGTGGCTGCAACGAGCGCGATCCGGCGCCTGATCGTCACGATTCGTCGCGCAGCACGTACCCGACGCCGCGAACCGTGTGGATCAACCTCGACTCGCCGCCGCTCTCGGTCTTACGTCGCAGGTACCCGATGTAGACGTCGAGAGAGTTCGACGACGTGAGGAAGTCGATCCCCCAGATCTCCTCGTAGATCGTGTCGCGGTCCAACACGATGCCCGGCACCCGGGCGAGGAGGACGAGCAGGTCGAACTCTGTCTTGGTGAGTCCGAGGTCACGGTCACCTCGCTTGGCGACCCGTGCGCCCGGATCGATCGTGAGGTCGGCGAAGCGAAGCACCTCGGCAACGTCGCCTGTGGAACGACGCAACAGCGCCCGGATCCTGGCGAGCAACTCATCGAGTGCGAACGGTTTCGTGACGTAGTCGTCCGCTCCAGCGTCGAGGCCCTCGACCCGGTCACCAACGGCGACCTTTGCAGTGAGCATGAGGATCGGGACGTTGTCGCCGCGGGCACGGATGCGTCGACACACCTCGATGCCGTCGACGTGGGGCATCATCACGTCGAGCACGATGAGGTCCTTGCGATTCTCACGCAGGGCCGTCAAGGCGACACCGCCATCTCTGGCCGTCTCAACGTCGTACCCCTCGAACGACAGTGCGCGCTCGAGCGCGTCTCGAACCGCCGGGTCGTCCTCGACGACGAGCAGCTTCGGTGTGGGCTTGTCCATGGGTGAATCGTACGGCTCTCGTGTGAGAGTTCCGTGACACCTACATGAAAAGGGTGTGAGAGAGAGCCGGATTCAGGAACCTCTCATGTATCTCTCACTCCGTATTCAGTATCCACCGCTTGAATTCCCACTACACACCACAAGGAGACGTGATGAAGTTCAAGTTGCTGGCGACGGTTGCCGCCCTTGCAGTGGTCGCTGCTGCATGCACCAGCGCAGGGTCCGAGTCGGAGCAGGGCGTTGCCTCCCTTGCCACCACCGAGACCACGACCACCGCTGCGTCGAACGCCGACCAGGTGTCCAAGGCACAAGCCGACGAAGAGGCAGCCCTCGCGTTCGCCCAGTGCCTGCGAGACGAAGGGCTCGACGTCGACGACCCGACCGTCGACAGCTCGGGGAACATCCGGCCGCCTCGCATGCGTGACATCCTCGAAGCCACCGCAGGGCTCACGAGGGAGGAGATCGAAAGTGCACGCCAAGCCTGCATGCCGCTC
>JAJRYI010000325.1 GCA_024275815.1 Actinomycetes bacterium
AAGCCTGTCCGGCCGAGGCCTCGAGGTGACCGCCCGGCGATCAGCGCTCCCAAGACGATCGGGGACGTTCCGAACGACCTGTCGGCAGACGACTTCGCCGCAGCGGTGGAACAGACGGTGTTCGAGTTCAAGGAAGGCGACATCGTCGCAGGGACGGTCGTGCGGGTCGATCCCGACGAAGTCCTCGTCGACATCGGCTACAAGTCCGAAGGTGTGATCCCTCCCCACGAACTGTCGGTACGCAACAACTCGAACCCCGATGACGTCGTGAAGGTCGGTGATGAGATCGAGGCCCTGGTTCTCCAGAAGGAGGACGACGAGGGGCGTCTCGTGCTCTCCAAGAAGCGTGCTCAGTACGAGCGTGCCTGGGGAACCATCGAAGGCATCATGAACGAGGGCGGAACGGTAACCGGCCAGGTCATCGAGGTCGTCAAGGGTGGCCTCATCGTCGACATCGGTCTTCGTGGCTTCCTCCCGGCGTCACTCGTCGATCTTCGTCGAGTTCGCGACCTCCAGCCATTCGTCGGTGAGCCGATCGAAGCGAAGGTCATCGAGCTCGACCGGAACCGCAACAACGTCGTGCTCTCACGCAGGGCCTACCTCGAGGAGGAACAGGCCGAGCAACGCCACGCCTTCCTCGCCGACCTCAAGGAGGGCGACATCCGGCCCGGCGTCGTGTCGAGTGTCGTCAACTTCGGTGCGTTCGTCGACCTCGGCGGCATGGACGGCCTCGTTCACGTGTCGGAGCTCTCGTGGCGCCACGTCAACCACCCCGGTGAGATCGTGACCGTTGGCGATCAGGTGAAGGTCAAGGTCCTCGAGGTCGACTATGACCGTGAGCGCATCTCCCTTTCGATCAGACAGACCGCTGAAGACCCATGGGAGACGTTCTCCAGAGCCACCTCGATCGGCGACGTCGTCGACGGACGTGTCACCAAGACCGTGCCGTTCGGCGCCTTCGTTTCCGTCGGTGATGGCGTCGAAGGTCTCGTTCACGTGTCGGAGATCGCGATGCATCACGTCGAAAGCCCTGAACTCGAGCTGTCCCTCGGGCAGGAAGTAAGGGTTAAGGTCACCGAGATCGATGCCGACAGACGACGAGTAAGCCTGTCCATCAAACAGGCACTTCCAGAATGGGAGGAACGCTCGTCGTGGAGCGAAAGAAAGCCAAGCAGTCCTCGTCGCAGGGAGTTCCAGCGTGAGGACGAAGCAACAGACGCACCGAGTTTCTCTGCAGACTCATCCCTCGAGGCGATCCTGCAGGAACTCAAGGAACGCGGTATCGGCCGTTCCTAGCGAAAGACCGATCAACGACCACGTGGATCGGGTCCTTGACCCGAAGCCCGTCGGTGTGGCAACCTTCCACATCCGCGCGTCGAGCGGACTCGCTCGACGTAAGATGAAGTCGTGTTTTGCAATGGGGAGGAGCGACTGACATGGGCCGGCGAACCTTGGTTCTCGTAATCGCTGTGGCGCTGGCTGGAATCTCTGGCTACGCGGTATGGCAGTACCTGACAAGTGTTGAAGAAGATCTCCGCAGCGAGATCGCTGAAGTCGTTGTCTATCGGGCAACCGATGAGATCGCCGCAGGCGAACCCGGGGCAGAGGCCCGGGATCGAATCGCTGAGAGCACGGCACTGCGTGAGCAGGTCGTGTTCGACGGGTCGACGATCCTGTGTACGGGTGGTGCCGGAGCGAACGCCGAGGCGGATCCAACCAAGTACGGTTGTCCGAACAACCCCGGTGATCTCGAGGCCATCCTCGACGGCAACGTCGCTGCCGGTCCGATCGCTGCAGGCCAGCTGATCTCTGCATCGTCGTTCGCCGACACGCGGGATCTCCAGCAGCGTCTTTCGGATGCGATTGCACCGGGCAAGGTGGCGATCTCGCTTCAGGTCAGCGATCTCAACTCCTCCGGTGGATTCCTGAGGCCCGGTGACAACGTCAACATCCTCGCGTCGGCGTCACTGGTACCGCTGAACTTCCTCGAGATCATCTCGAACGACGAGCTGCGTGACCTCCTCGTCCAGGCGGGTGCCACGCAGGAGCAGACGGACCAGGCCATCAACCCGGAGGCAACCCCCGTCGAGCCCACGGGACCCGAGAACCTCGGGTCTGCGATCCCGCTGACGATCGATGTGACCCAGACGGTCTTCCAGAACATCCAGATCCTGGCGGTCGGGCCAGATACTCGTCCGGCACCTCTTGAAACGGGGCTGGTTCCTTCCGGTGGTGGCGTCGTCGTGCTCGAGGTGACCCCTCAGCAAGCCGAACAGATCGAGTACACCCGCCAGTACGCCCAGGTGGCACTGTCGCTCCTGCCCACGGGCGACTACGTGCCGTACGATGCCCAGCCGGTGGTCGTCGACGACATCTTCGGACTCCTGGATCGGATCCAGGCAGAGCTAGGACTGGTGAGCGGTGGCACCGGGAACTGACAACGTGAGCACCCGTGTGGTCCTCATCGTCGATACCGACACGGGGGCGATGGAGAACGCCGAGGCACTTCTCGACGGACACAAGGTGCATCGGGTACGCAACGTCTCGGATGCCCAGCGCAAGCTCGTCGAAGAGGGTATTGAGCTGGCGATCATCGGCCCGGGCTTCGCGCATGAAGCCGGTGTCAACGAGGTCAGTCTGTTGCTCGACATCCAGCCGCAGCTGCCGATCGTTCTCGTAGCCGAGGGACTCACCACGGATGTGTTGCGCGCAGCCATCCGTGTCGGGTTCAAAGACGTCGTCGACGCCCCGCTGAACTCGAGCAAGGTCGAGGGGATGCTGACACACATCGAGAAGATGGAGTCGATCGCCCGTGGCGACGTCCAAACGAGGGTCAAGATCGGCAAGGTCGTCACGATCATGTCTCCCAAGGGCGGTGCGGGCAAGACGATGACCACCGTCAACGTCGGCCTCGCCCTCGCGTTCATGACCGAGGCGCCCGAGCGGGTCGTGATCATGGATGCCGACCTGCAGTTCGGCGACGTGTGTATCTCACTTCAGGTCGAACCGCAGCACACGATCGTCGACGCAGCCAGAGACATCGACAAGCTCGATGAGCAACTGCTCGAGTCTCTACTTGCCACGCACACGTCGGGGATGCGGGTGCTCTCTTCACCGCTCGAGCCATCGCTCGCCGACGAGGTCTCGACCCAGGTCGTCGTCAAGACACTCGGCATGCTGAAGCGGATGTTCGACTACGTCGTGATCGATACCGCACCGTTCCTCGACGAGCCTGTCCTTTCGATTCTCGAGCGATCCGACACCGTGCTACTGGTCGTGGACATGGATCTCCCTGCGGTCAAGAACGCGAAACTCGCGCTCGACACGCTGAAGCTCATCAAGTTCCCGTTCGAGAAGATCAAGTTGATCTTGAATCGCGTCAACTCGAAGGCGAGATTGGATATCAACGAACTCGAGCGATCGCTGGGGCTGGAAGTGCAAGCGGCAGTGTCCTCGGACAAGCTGGTGCCGAGAGCGGTGAACGAGGGGGAACCCGTCGTCTCGCTCTATCCACGGTCGCGTGTCGCGAAGGATCTGCGTGCCGTCGCCGCGCTCGTGCTCGACGGTGACGCTCTCGACCAGCCCGTCGAGGAGAAGCGGGGTTGGTTCAGATGATCATCGTCGGCGGGCCGGGAGGGGAACTCGTATGAGTCTTGCAGACAGGGTGAAAGCAGCGAAGTCTGCGGACACGTCGAGCGCGAGCCAGCGGGAAGAGATCAAGTCCGACCTGAGGCGCAAGCTCCACTACAAGGTGGTCGAGGGTCTCGGCCCGACGCTGTACAACTCACAGATGTCGGACGCCGAGCTCAAGCTGCGTGTGATGGAGATGCTCGAATGGGCACTCGAACAGGAACACTCAGTGCCCCTTGCCCGGGCGGATCGCCTCTCCCTCCTCCAGGAGATCGCCGACGACGTCCTCGGCTACGGCCCCATCGACCCGTACCTGGCCGATCCGGAGATCACTGAGATCATGGTCAACGGCCCCCACTCGGTCTGGGTGGAGCGGGCCGGCAGGATCACCAAGACCGATACGCGTTTCGTCGATGCGAACCATCTCGAGCGGATCATCGAGAAGATCGTTGGTCAGATAGGTCGTAGGATCGACGAAGCGAACCCGATGGTGGACGCCCGTCTGCCGGACGGCTCCCGTGTCAACGCGATCATTCACCCGCTCGCCATCGGTGGCCCGTACGTCACTATCCGTAAGTTCGCCGTCGACCCCTTCACCGTGGACGATCTCGTTGCCAACGACTCGATGAGCGAGCAGGTAGCGGGCCTCCTCAAGCGATGTGTCGAGGGACGGTTGAACGTGATCGTCTCCGGCGCAACCGGTTCCGGTAAGACGACGTTGCTCAACGTGCTGTCCAACTTCATCCCCGCCAACGAACGCATCATCACGGTCGAAGATGCAGCTGAGGTCCAGCTGAACCAGACCCACGTGCTCACACTCGAATCACGCCCGCCGAACCTCGAAGGCAAGGGCCAGGTCACGATTCGGGACCTCGTGAGGAACACACTGCGCATGCGACCCGACCGCATCATCGTGGGTGAAGTCCGTGGCGGTGAGGCGCTCGACATGCTCCAGGCGATGAACACCGGCCACGACGGATCACTCACGACCGTGCACTCCAACTCTCCCCGTGACACGCTTGCCCGCATCGAGACGATGGTGTTGATGGCAGGGATGGATCTGCCGATCCGCGCCATCAGGGAGCAGGTTGCATCTGCTCTCGATCTCATCGTCCACATCCACCGTCTTCGTGACGGGACGCGACGTGTCACCCACGTGACCGAGGTCGTCGGCATGGAAGGTGACATCATCACACTGCAGGACCTCATGCTGTTCGACTACGGGATGGGTGTCGACGAGAACGGCAAGTACAAGGGCTACCTCAAGGCAACAGGGATCAGACCGGCGTTCTCCGAGCATCTCGAGAACTACGGGATCCACCTCCCTGCCGAACTGTTCCACCCGGAAGCTTTCGCCCGACGATGAAGCGCCTGGTTCTCCCCGGCGTCGCAGCGGCCGTGCTCGTGACGGCTACGCCTGCGATAGCACAGTCGAGCGAAACCGTGGACTCGTCGAGCGGACAGCTGATCGTCGTGTTCGCTGCAATCGCTGCTGCGCTCTCCGCGTTCCTGTTGATCGTCATCCTGTTCGGCAAGAGCCGATCCACGTCCAAGGCCGCCGTCCAATCACGTCTCGGGGCGTTGTCGGGAGACAAGTCATCGGGAGGCTTCTTCGGCAAGTTCTCGGTCTTGCGTCGAGCCGCCCGTTCGGCTGAAAGCGCCGCAGCCAGTCGGGGTGCGACCAACATGATCGAGAATGCGCTCGATCAAGCGAACGTTCCACTCAAGGCCGGCGAAGCGATCATCGCCGCTCTCGGCCTTTCGATGATCACTTTCCTCGTCGTCACTGCCTTCACACAGTCCGCCGTGTGGGGTGTCATCGGTGGAACCCTCCTGCTCATCTTCTCCTTGCTGTTCGTGAACAACGTTGCAGCCAGGCAGCGGAAACGGTTCGAGGGGCAACTTCCCGACACA
>JAJRYI010000326.1 GCA_024275815.1 Actinomycetes bacterium
GAGCGCCTCACCCGCAGCGACCACTCTCACCGCGCTCACCAGGTCGTTCGGCGGCGTGTCCTTGAGCAGGAACCCGCTCGCCCCGCTGCGCAAGGCCTCGTACACGTGTTCATCGAGATCGAACGTCGTGAGGATGAGCACGCGGGGACAGGTTGGGTCCTTCGCACGGCCTTCGCACAACACCCGGGTCGCTGCGATGCCGTCCATCACCGGCATGCGGATGTCCATGAGGATCACGTCGGGATCGAGGGCTGCGGCCATCGCGATCGCCTGCTGCCCGTTCTCTGCCTCACCGACCACGTCGATGTCCTGCTCACTGCCGAGGATCATGGCGAATCCAGCGCGCACCAGCGCCTGGTCATCGACGACGAGAACCCGGAGAGGATCCGTCATGTCGCTCCCAGGGGAATCGCGGCATGAACACGAAAGCCACCGCCGGGTTGCGGTCCTGCCGAGAACGTACCTCCGAGGAGTGCAATGCGTTCATGCATCCCTGCAATACCTTGCCCCGATCCGTTGTCCCGCAACGCTTCGGCGGCACCGCGACCGTCGTCGCGCACATCGATATCGAGGTGATCCTCGGTGAAACGGATCTCGACCCTGGCGCGGGCACCGGGACCCGCGTGCTTGACTGCGTTCGTCAGGGACTCCTGAACGATCCGGTAGGCGTTGACGCCAACACTCGATGGGACGTCTCGCTCTTCACCCTCGATCCGTAGCTCGACGTCGAGTCCTGCCTCCACCATCTGGTCCGCTAGTTCACTGAGCGAAGCGAGGCCCGGCTGCGGGCTGAGATCGTGGTCCGGTTCTGTTCGCAGAACACCGAGCAAGCGACGCATCTCACCAAGAGCCCGATGCCCTGCCTTCTCTACCGTCTCGATCGCTTGCCTGGCATCTTCAGGCCGTGTATCGAGGACTCTCCCGGCCGCTGCCGCCTGGATCGTCATCACGGTGACCTCGTGAGCGACCACATCGTGGAGTTCGCGACCGATACGCAGCCTCTCGTGACGGATGGCCTCATCGGTTCGCTGCTCTCTCTCTATCTCGGCCCTCACCGCGCGAGCCTCGAGAGCGAGTGCACGGCGTTCCCTCCGACGAGCCTCGAGGCCGAGAACGAGCGGGAAGGTCACGAAACCGAAGACAGTCACCACGAAGGCAGCAGGCAAGTCGTACAGCAGCACGCCTACAGCCGTCCACACGACGATGATGCTGATCGCAGTGCCGCCGACGACCAACGCCCGCTTGGTCGGCAACTGCTCGCCGATCGTGTAGAGGGCGAACGCTATGCCGAACACTGCCCAGTTCGATGGGTAGGCGAACCCTCTCTCGATCACGAACGCACCGACCACGATGATCGTGACGGCGACCGGGTACCGACGTCTCCAGGCCAGGGTCAGGGTCTGGGCTGCAATGAGAGCGTACGCAGCGGGATCGAGAGGCCGCACGTCGGAGAGTTCTGGCATCCCGACGAGTGACATGAGGGCCAGGGCGAACATCGCAACAGCCATCGCCGTGTCGATCTGAAACGCCCGACGTTGACTCCCTGCGAACATCTTGGCATCGTACCGGTGAGAGACTCGGACGGCATCGTTCTCATGGCCGATACCGGCATCCTTCTCAGGAACGAGCCGTGTCCTACCGGCCCAGCCTCCTGCACTCCTGGGCAGCGTACGCTCTTCCCTCGGCATCGGCGGCTTCGACGGCTTCGATGTCCCCCGGCACGGAAGCATCATGTCTGGTGAGAACAGACTCGACGACTTCGGCGATCGCTGTGAACGGGATCCGTCCCTCGAGGAACGCGGCCACGGCCACCTCGTCCGCTGCGTTGAGCACCGCCGTAGCTGTCCCTCCCACGCGACCGGCTTCGTAACCGAGATCGAGACAGCGGAACGTATCACGGTCCGGGGCTTCGAAGCTCATGGTGAGGCCTGCGATCGAGAACGGCTCCCTGGCTGCGGCACGCCGCTGCGGTGCGGTGATCGCGTACTGGATCGGCTTCTTCATGTTGGGGAACCCGACCTCGGCCTTGACTACGCCGTCGGTGAACTCCACAAAGGAGTGCACGATGCTCTGCGGGTGCACGACGACATCGATAGCGTCGTACTCCATAGCGAAGAGGAAGTGAGCCTCGATCACCTCGAACGCCTTGTTCATCAGTGTTGCCGAATCGATCGAGATCCGCTGCCCCATGGACCAGGTCGGGTGATCGAGCGCCTGTTCGACGGTCACGTCGGCGAGATCGACGAGGCTCATCCCGCGGAAGGGGCCACCCGATGCGGTGAGGATCACACGTTTCACCGACCCGGGAGGCTCCCCGATGATGCATTGGTAGACGGCAGAGTGCTCGGAATCCACGGGGATGAGCTCACCACCACCAGCGCGGAGCGCTTCTTGGAGAAGGGAACCACCGGCGACGAGGCTCTCTTTGTTGGCCAACGCCAACCTGTTGCCTGCGTAGAGGGCAGCGAGCGAGCTTCGCAGCCCGACCGCTCCAACGACGCCGTTGACGACGGTCATTCCCGGGGTCGCTGCCACTTCTGTGATCGCACCGGGTCCGAGACGTGCACGTTCGCCGAGTTCGGAACGAAGCACGTCGGCGTGTTCCCCCGGTTCAGTGACACAGACGACGGCGTCTTGAAACCGCTCCGCCACTTCGA
>JAJRYI010000022.1 GCA_024275815.1 Actinomycetes bacterium
ACGGACTCCTTGGCCTCGATCGCCTGATGGAGGCCCTCGGAGTAGCGACGGCCTTCGAGGACACGACCCGTGAACTCGTCGACGATCATGACCTGTCCGTTGCGGATGAGGTAGTCGACGTCGCGGTGATACAGCGTCTTGGCCTTCAACGCCACGTCGAGATGATGGATGAAGTCGACGTTCGCAAAGTCGTACATGTTGTCGACCCCGAGCATCTCTTCGACGCGGGTCACACCCTCTTCGGTCGTGATGACCTGTCGCTTCTTCTCATCGACCTCGTAGTGGTCGCCCTCCCTCAGGCGGGCGGCGATCTTGGCGAACTCGGTGTACCACTTCCCCGTCTCACCGACACGACCCGAGATGATCAGCGGTGTCCTGGCCTCATCGATGAGGATCGAGTCGACCTCGTCGACGATCGCAAAGGCGTGTCCCCGCTGCACCATGTGCTCGGGGTTCATCGTCATGTTGTCACGGAGGTAGTCGAAGCCGAACTCGTTGTTCGTCCCGTACGTGATGTCGGCCGCGTAGGCAGGGCGCCGCTCTTCGGGCGTCATCCAAGCCTGGATCAGGCCGACCTCGAGACCGAGGAATCGGTGGATGTTGCCCATCCACTCAGCGTCGCGGCTTGCGAGGTAGTCGTTGACCGTCACGATGTGGACGCCCTTGCCGGAGAGCGCGTTGAGGTACGACGGCATGGTGGACACGAGGGTCTTTCCTTCACCGGTCTTCATCTCGGCGATACGGCCCCGATGGAGCGCTCCGGCTCCGATGATCTGAACGTCGTACGGTCGCTGCCCGAGGACACGCCGTGCCGCTTCTCGGACAGTGGCGAAGGCCTCTGCCTCGATGTCATCGAGCGTCTCGCCGTTGGCAAGACGCTCCTTGAACCAGGCTGTGCGGGCACGAAGATCGTCGTCTGAGAGGTTCTCGACGTCAGGTTCGAGAGCGTTGACACGCTCGGCGAGGTGTTCGAGTTCACGGACGCGTTTGCCTTCGCCCACGTGAAGCATCTTGTTGAAAATTGACATGGTCATTCAATGTTACGGGTCCCGACGGTATTCCCGAACACCCTTGTTCGGTCAACCCAGCGAGATCAGGTTCTCGCGCACCGCGTACAGCACTGCCTCGTTGCGTGAGTGCAGGCCGAGTTTGTCGAGGATGTTGCGGATATGGTTCTTGACGGTGTTCTCCGAGATGAAGAGGAGGTCACCGATCTGCCTGCTGGTTCGCCCGTCGGCGACGAGGCCGAGCACTTCGATCTCACGACCGGTGAGGGTCGGCTTGCGTACGCCCATGAGCTGCTGGTGACGCAGGAGCTGTCTCGTGACGTCGAACAGCTTCCCTGCCATCCCCGGCGAGACCGCTGCGCCACCGTCTGCGATCTTGTCGATCGCATCGACCAACTGGTCGAACGGCATGTCCTTGAGGATGTAGCCTCTCGCACCGCAACGTATCGCAGCGACGAGGTCCTCTTCGGACTCAGATCCGGTGAGCAACACGACGGCTGCAGTGGGAGCGACGGCGCCGATCTTCTCGAGTGTCTCGATACCCGACATCCCCGGCATCAGGAGGTCGAGGAGGACGATATCTGGTTGTTCGATCTCTGCGATCGTGACCGCAACGTCGCCGTTGGGCGCTTCTCCCACGACGTCGTAGCCGGCCCCGATGAGGGCGGCCGTCAGCCCTGCACGGAAAAGCGGTACATCGTCGACGACCAGCAATCTCTTCATCTCACCTCCGGCTCACTCCGGTTCGATCAGTCCTACGTTGCCGTCACGCCGGTGATACACCACACAGTGCTGGTTCGACTCTGAGTCGAGGAAGAAGAAGAACTCATGTCCGAGCATCTCCATCTGCAAAGCAGCTTCCTCGGCCGTCATCGGTTTCATCGCGAACCTCTTGGTCCGGACGATCCCAGCGTCACGGTCTTCTTCTTCATCGGGTCGTCCATCGACCTGGTTGAGACCTTTGTTGGGGACCCTGTTTCGCTGGATCAGCCGTTCTTTCAGACGTCGCAGCTTGCGTTCGTACTTGTCGGTTGCAAGGTCGAGCGCAGCGCGCGGATCGGGTGCTTGAGCTTCGACGCGCACGATGTTGCCTGCGGCTTTCGAGGTGATCTCGACCCGGAATCGCTCGTCCGCGAGTCGAGGGTTCTGGTGCTCTGTGAACTCGACGTCGACACTCCCCCCGTCATCGAAGATCCTCCCGGCATGGCGTACCTGATCCTCTGCGATCTTCTTGATCTGATCCTGCAACTGCATGTTCCTGCCGTGGATACGAACGGTCACCCGTGCTCCTCTCTATTGGGGATCCCATGTGAGAGCGCGCGGTGCACACGCTCTCGTTCACGGGAATCGTTCCTGGGGTGGCCCAACGCGGCTGGTGGTCGATCAGCGTTCTTCCGCCGCTCGGTCGCCACGTCACCTCCCAGGTTCGGGACCTCTTCGGTTCCTCCTCTGATTCTACCTGCTGTGGTGGCCACGAGGACGGTGAACTTCGTAGGAGCGATCGCACGCCCGCCCGAGAGGACGGTTGCGCCGCTCGTCAAGACGTCGTCGACGAGAACGACACCGTCGGGAAGGGTCGTGGTGGCACGGAACGCGATCGCTCTCCTGGCATCCCTCGATGCTCCCGCTCGCCTCTTCCACCACAGAGGGGCTTCGAGTGCACCCGGGATCACCTCGAGACCGGTGAGCACAGAGACCGCGTCCGCAAGGACCACGGCCTGGTCGACGCCGTGGCTGACCCTGCGGACCCTCGAACGCACCACGGGAACGAGCACCGATGCATCCCCCGGCACGCGCTCTGCCATCGCCGCAGCGAGGAAGTGGCCGGCAGCGATACAGCGCCGATACTTCAGGTTGTGTACGAGACGCACCGCGGTGCCCGTGTGCTGGAACGCAGCGCCGACGACGACATCGCCGAGGGCACGGTCGGATGCGACCACGAGGTCGCGCTCACACACACAACACAAGGGCCGACCCGGCCGCGCACATGCAAGACAGAGCATGCATGCAGGCTATGTGTCGCGAGTGACAGGAACGTCTTTCCTACGGGTTCACGTTCCGTGCTGCCAGGATGCGAGGTACTCGACCTGCTCATCGGAGAGAATCTCGAGGCCTCCCCCGAGTGCTTCGAGCTTGAGCCTGGCAACTTCCTCATCGAGGTAGTCCGGCAACGTGTAGACCTTCGCTTCGAGCGTCTCGGCGTTCTTGATGATCCACTCGGCGGCGAGCGCCTGATCCGAGAACGACATGTCCATCACATCGGCGGGGTGGCCCTCGGCTGCGCCGAGGTTCACCAGCCTGCCCTCTGCAACGACGTAGATCCGTCGCCCATCGGGGAGCTCGTACTCTTCGAGGTTGTCACGGATCACCCGACGCGACACTGCCATCTCGTCGAGTGCGACCAGGTCGAGCTCTACGTCGAAGTGCCCGGCGTTGGCCACGATGCTCCCGTCGGGCATCTTCGCGAAGTGCTCGCCCCTGAACACGTGGATGTTGCCGGTTGCCGTTATGAACACGTCTCCGGCTTCGGCGGCGTCATCGGCCGTCAGGACCCGGTGGCCCTCCATGGCAGCGGCAACCGCCCTCACGGGGTTCGACTCGACGACGATGACGTCGGCCCCGAGCCCCTTGGCCCGGGTCGCGATGCCCCAGCCGCAGTCCCCGAAGCCTGCAACGACGACCCGCCGACCGGCGAACAGGATGTTCGATGCACGCAGGATGCCGTCGAGGCTCGACTGGCCGGTGCCGTGACGGTTGTCGAAGAGGTGCTTGGTCGCGGAGTCGTTGACGGCAACGATCGGGTATCGAAGCACGCCCTCGTCGGCCATGGCCTTGAGGCGGATGACGCCGGTCGTGGTCTCCTCCATGCCACCGATGATGGGTTGATCCTTGCGCTCCTTGTGAAGGACGGTCGTCGTATCCGCTCCATCGTCGAACACGATGTGTGGGTTCGTGTCGAGGATGGCGTTGATGTGCTCGTAGAACGTCTCGGCGGACTCCCCGCGAACGGCGAACGTGGGGATACCTGTATCGACGAGTGCAGCAGCGACGTCATCCTGTGTGGAGAGGGGATTCGATGCGCACAACACGACCTCTGCTCCTCCGGCAACGAGCGTGAGCATGAGGTTCGCCGTCTCGGTCGTCACGTGCATGCATGCGGCGATGCGGTAGCCGGCAAGGGGCTGCTCTGCTACGAAACGCTCGCGGATCGCTTCGAGAACCGGCATCCGACGTGCCGCCCATTCGATACGTAGGTGTCCCTTTTCCGCCAGGGCGATGTCGGCGATGTCGTAGTCCATCCGTTCCTCCGCAGGTGCGTGGTCATGTGTGCTTGCCAAGCGTACCGTTGGCAGGAGCGACACCTTCGGACACGCTTCATCTACGCTTGCCCCGACACCGACCGACGAACACGGAGCCGACGATGGCGACGAGGACCGACAAGCCGTGGGGGTACGAGCTCTTGTGGAGCCACACCGAGCACTACGCGGGCAAGATCATCCACATCGATGCCGGCAAGCGCCTGAGTCTCCAGTACCACGACGACAAGCATGAGTCCGTGCTCGTCACCTCAGGAACGCTGCTACTCCACCTCGGCCGGGGAGACGATGCCCGAGTGGTTCGCCTCGAGGTCGGCGAGTCGCTCGACATCCCTGCAGGGGACGTCCACCGCTTCGCAGCACCCGACGACGGCGACGTCGAGATCATCGAGGTCTCGACACCGCACCTCGACGACGTCGTGAGGCTCGAAGACGACTACAACAGGGCGAGCTGACGCTCGAAGCGGGCGAGCAAGAGCTCGCCGCCGTCGGCTATCGGCCGTCGGCCATCGGCAGCAACTGCACGGG
>JAJRYI010000327.1 GCA_024275815.1 Actinomycetes bacterium
GAAGCGGAAGTGCATGACGTCGCCTTCGGCAACGATGTACTCCTTGCCCTCGATGCGCCACTTGCCGACTTCCTTGGCGCCGGCTTCGCCGCCGTACTCGACGTAGTCGTCGTAGGCGATCACCTCGGCCTTGATGAAGCCGTGTTCGAAATCGGTATGGATGACACCCGCTGCCTGCGGTGCGGTTGCACCGTTCTTGATCGTCCACGCCCGCACCTCGAGCTCTCCAGCTGTGAAGAAGGTGAGCAACCCGAGGAGGGCGTACGCTGCGCGGATCACCTTGTGGAGTCCCGGTTCCTCGAGACCGTACTCGCTGAGGAGGTCGTCGCGATCCTCCTCGTCGAGGGATGCGAGCTCTGCCTCGAGAGCACCACAGATCGTCACGACTCTGGCTCCCTCCTCATCGGCGAGCTCGCGTACGGTGTCGACGAGCGGGTTGTCGGTCAGTCCGTCCTCGTCCACGTTCGCGAGGTACATGGTCGGCTTCGCGGTGAGCAGGAAGAGGTTCCTCACGATCGGGCGTTCGGCATCCGAGAGCTGCATCGTTCGCACGGGTGCACCAGTGGAGAGGTGGTCGTTGAGACGTTCGAGGACTCCGACGGCAGCCTTGGCATCCTTGTCTCCGGACCGTGCTTTGCGTTCAGCCTTGTCGAGGGCTTTTGCGACCGTTTCGAGATCGGCGAGAGCCAGTTCGGTGTTGATGGTAGAGATGTCGTTCCTCGGGTCGACTCGCCCGTCGACGTGCACGACGTTGTCGTCCTCGAAACAGCGAACAACATGTGCGATCGAGTCTGTCTCCCTGATGTGGCTCAGGAACTTGTTCCCAAGACCCTCGCCGTCGGCAGCTCCTGCTACGAGACCGGCGATATCGACGAACTCGACGGCAGCCGGAACGATGCGATCCGGGTCGACGATCTCGGCGAGAGCCTCGAGGCGAGGGTCCGGAACGAGTGCGATGCCTGCGTTCGGGTCGATGGTGGTGAAGGGGTAGTTCTCTGCAGCGATCTCCCCACCGGTGAGCGCGTTGAAGAGGGTCGATTTGCCTACGTTGGGCAGGCCGACGATGCCACAGGTGATTCCCATGTCGAGACTCCGGACGGGTGATGGAAACGGTTTCGGCGAGGGTCATAGACCCGTCGCACAGAGCGTGATGATACGGACGGATCGTCCACAACAGCCCTGAGTGCATCGGTGCGGTACCGTGGGATGAAGGCGAAGGGAGAGCGATGTCGGTTCGAGTTGAACGGCAGTCGCGGGTGGCAACGGTCATCCTCGATAGGCCCGGGGTGCGCAACGCTGTGGATGGCCCAACTGCGGTGGCGCTCCTCGATGCGTTCGAGCACCTCGACAACGATGAGGGAGTCGACGTCGTCGTGTTGTGGGGGAGTGGTGGGACCTTCTGCAGTGGTGCTGATCTCTCTGCGATCGGCACGCCAGAAGGCAATCGGGTCGATCCCGAGGGTCCCGGTCCGATGGGGCCGAGCCGTATGGTCATGTCGAAGCCAACGATCGCAGCGATCGAAGGGTACGCGGTCGCTGGAGGGCTGGAACTCGCCTTGTGGTGTGACCTTCGGGTTGCCGCCGAAGACGCAGTGTTCGGTGTTCTGTGTCGTCGTTGGGGTGTCCCGCTGATCGACGGTGGCACCGTGCGCTTGCCGCGCATCGTCGGGCTCTCGAGGGCTCTCGATCTGATCCTCACGGGCCGTGAGGTCACCGCGGGAGAGGGGAAA
>JAJRYI010000328.1 GCA_024275815.1 Actinomycetes bacterium
CGGGCTTGATCCGGCTCGTGAGAACTCCAGGCCTCCTCGAGAAGGTCTGCGTCACCTCGCCGGTGTTCGTCCGTGGGGCGATGGCGTTGTCACGTCCCCGCCCGAGCAAGGACATCAGACACGCCTATGAGGCGCCGTACGACGAGCCGGAGCTGAGGCAGGCGATCGGTGGATTCGTCCAGGACATACCCCTCGACCCCCAGCACCCGACGCGTGCAATACTCGACTCCGTGGCTGAAGGCCTCAAAGATCTCGGCGGGATCCCTGCGCTGCTGCTGTGGGGGCCCTCTGACCCTGTGTTCTCCGACCGCTATCTTCGTGATCTGTCGGATCGCCTGCCACAGGCATCGATTCACCGCTTCATCGGGGCAAGCCACATGCTTCCCGAGGACGTCGATATTGCGTCTGTGGTCTACGCATGGCTCGACCAGTGCGACACAACCGAGCCGGTAGTTTGCGACCGAGAGTCACGGGATTCGTTGTGGGCAGCGATCGAGGCACGATCCAAGGATCGAGTCCCAGCGGTAGTCGACATGGGTCCCGACGGTGCCCAACGCTACGTCACCTTCGCCGAGTTGGCCGAGGTAGTCTCCAACTTCGCCGCAGGCCTGGTGGCGATCGGCGTCGAACCTGGTGACCGGATCGCCCTGCTCGTACCACCAGGTATAGACCTGGCGCTCTGTCTCTACGGTTCATGGAGAGCGGGCGCCGTCGTGGTGCTCGTCGATGCAGGCCTTGGCGTGCGCGGGATCGGGAGGGCTCTCAAGAGTGCCAACCCGCGCTATCTCATCGGTATCCCGAAGGCTCTGGCTGCCGCTCGCACCATGCGGTGGCCGGGGACCGCGATCTCGACGTCGACCTTGTCGGCGTCACAGGCCCGGGCCCTGCGTGTCGGGTACTCGCTCGACGAGATCCGCCTCCGCGGGAGGACCAGCCCGACTCCCAACGAGGTCGACGGTGACGCGTTCGCTGCGGTCGCGTTCACGTCGGGGGCTACAGGGCCGGCGAAGGGAGTCGTCTACCGTCACCGTCAGATCCAGGCGCAACGCGACGCACTCGTCGACCTCTACGACATCGGTGAGTCCGACCGGCTCGTGGCCGCGTTCGGCCCGTTCGCTCTCTTCGGTCCCGGGATGGGGATCCCGTCTGTCGTTCCACACATGGACGTGACGTCACCGGGCACGCTCACCGCCCACTCGCTCGCGGCTGGAGTCGAAGCAATCGACGCGACCCTGGTGTTCGGATCGCCTGCAGCGCTGCGCAACGTTGCAGCGACGGCCGGCAACCTGTCCGACGACGAACGCGAGAACCTTGCCCGGGTACGTCTGCTGTTGTCGGCGGGAGCACCGGTTCCTGCCGATGTGCTCCATGGCGCCGTCGAGGTGATGCCCAACGCCGAGCCGCACACTCCGTACGGTATGACCGAGGTCCTTCCCGTCGCCGACATCTCTCTCACCCAGATCGATGAGGCCGGTGAAGGCTTCGGGGTGTGTGTCGGGTACCCGGTCGACGGTGTCGAAATCGTGCTCGATCCGCTGGATCGGCAAGGCGCACCGAAGGGAACCACGACGACGGACCCTGACGTCCTCGGTGAGGTGTGCATCCGGGCGTCGCACATGCGCGACGGCTACGACAATCTGTGGTTCACGCAGCACTCCGCGTCCCGACCTGCGGGATGGCATCGAAGCGGAGACGTGGGACACTTCGACACCGAGGGACGCCTGTGGATCGAGGGCAGGATCGTCCACGTCATCTCGACCATGTCCGGGCCCGTCAC
>JAJRYI010000329.1 GCA_024275815.1 Actinomycetes bacterium
AGAGCATCGAAATCAGAGAGTCCCCGCTTTGTGATGAGTGCGGTGACGTTGGCATCGGCAACCGTGCGGTCATCGGGGAGCCACGCCGGTATCTGGGTACGGTCGTCGTCCATCATGCCGCCAGAGTAGTCGGCGAACATTGACGGCACGGCGAGCCGATCGTCACGTATTGTCATACCGGAGGAGGCGAAACAGATGAAGCGGAAACGAAAACTTGGAACCGTGCTCGTACTCGGAACGATCACACTTCTCATGATGAGCACGCTGGCATCCCCGGCGACCGCTGCGGTGATCGAGGGACCGTGCACCGGAAGCGCTACCTTTTCCAACGGCGTCGTGGTCACGGAGAGCCAGCCGATCGACCAGGTCGTCAAGGTGCCCGACGGCGACACCGTGCAGTACACAGGCAGTGTCAACATCCCTGCACCTGCAGAGCCGATACCGTTCGACGGCGGGATCACCGTCCGGCTTCCGGTCGGTGGAGTGACGATCGTTCCCTGGTCCGGGGAGACGCTCGAAGTCTCCGACTCTGGTGAGTACACCTACACGCTGCCTTCTGCCATCCCACATGGCACCGGAGGCCTCGAGGTGACGGCACGCCATAGCCAGGGCGGTGTGACGTGCATCGTCGTCGTGACGATGGCCGTCGAAGGATCACCGGGGACGGCGGCCCTCATCGGAGCCGTCGGAACACTGGTCTTTGGTGCCGGGGTCATCGGTGCCGGATTCAAGAAGGGAGGGTTGGCATGAAGGGGCGACCCGTGCTCGGGATCATCAGCGGCTTCCTCTTCGGCTTGTTCGGTGGGATCACCCTCTTCCTCTACGGCGCCATCCCACTCGCTTCCCCGATGCTGTGGATCCTTCCCCTCGTCGGCATCGTGGTCGGCATGTTCATGGCAGCATGGGCTCCGTTCGGTGGTGGGAGCGTCAAGACGGAGACCGCATCGACGGAGACCATCTCCTACGCGAGTGCTGGAGATGCCGAGGGTTCAGGGACGACCGGAACAACC
This sequence comes from Actinomycetes bacterium, assembly GCA_024275815.1. Taxonomy (GTDB): domain Bacteria; phylum Actinomycetota; class Acidimicrobiia; order Spongiisociales; family UBA5794; genus JAMBLL01. The sequence goes on from JAJRYI010000329.1 coordinate 1,011, forward strand.
CTCGAGGGGGAGACGATCGAAGTCGAACTGAAACCTGCCGATGACGAAACGGACGGCGCGGAGAGCTAGACGTCGGCCGCAGAACCGTCCACAATGCACACGTGAGACAGACACGCACCACGTGGTGGGGTAGTCGTGCCCACGTGGTGTACACCGTCGTGGTGTTCGTCGTCCTCGCTTCTCTCGACAACGCAGCGATCGCGCTGATCCCGTCGATGATCCCCCAACTGCGCGACTCGTTCGGCGTCGGAACCGCCGCCCTGGGGATCCTCACCGGTACACAGGTTCTGGTGACAGCGGTGACGGCCGTCGGGTGGGGCTACCTCGCCGACCAACGGGATCGCAAGCAGTTGCTGCTGTGGGGGACGCTCATCTGGTCTGCGGCGATGGGCTTGAGCGCGTTCGTCGACTCGTTCACCGCCCTGTTCGCTCTCCAGGTGCTTGCAGGCGTCGGTCTCGGATCGATCGCATCGGTCGGGTTCTCGGTGATCTCCGACTTCGTCGGGCCCGCTCGGCGTGGTCTCGCCATGTCCTTTTGGGGGCTGTCCCAGGGCATCGGGACGCTCATCGGGAGCCTTCTGGCGTCCCAGGCCGGCTCGATCAGTTCCCGCACCCCGTTCCTGATCATCGCAGGAGCCGGCGTGCTGTTCTCGTTGCTGTTCCTCGTCGCGTTCGATCCACCTCGCGGCTTCAAGGAGCCGGAACTGGCTGAGCTGTACGACGAGGGCGAGACCTACGACTACGACATCGATCCCTCCCAACTCCATGAGCTCGTCGAGGTGCGCACGAACCGCTGGCTGGTTCTTCAAGGCCTCACAGCACAGATCGCGTACGGGTCTCTGATCTGGGTTCCGCTGCTCTACCAGGAGAAGGTCATCGCAGAGGGGTACTCCCAGGCAACGGGACAGCAGGTCGGGGGAATCTTCGCCGCCATGTTCTCGATCGGTGCGCTCTTCTCGATCCTTGCGGGCCACGTCGGAGATCGCTGGCAGCGCAAGAACCTGTCGGGGCGTGCATACGTCTCGGCTATCGGCATCCTCGGGGCCGTCCCCTTCTTCCTGCTGTTCTTCTGGGTTCCGCTACGAGGACTCGAGGTCACCGAGGGAGCGAGCACGCTCACGTTCCTCGGCGAGGTTCTCGTGTCGATCTTCACCAACCCGTGGGTTGCTCTTGCGTTCATCTCTGCGATCGTCGCGCTCGCCCTCACATCTGCGGACTCCCCCAACTGGTTCGCGTTGATCGCCGACGTCAACGTTCCGGAGCATCGCGGCACGGTGTTCGGTGTCGGGAACCTCGTCAACGGTGTCGGGCGCGCCGCAGGTGCAGGACTCACGACGGTCGCCGCTCAGGTCCTGAACCGTTCCATCCCTGCCCCGTACAACCTGGCGCTCGGCCTGTCCTTCTTCCAGATCTTCTTCATCCCGACCGGCTGGTGCTACTGGAAGGCCTCCCAGTCATGCCCCAAAGACATCGAGACGGTC
>JAJRYI010000330.1 GCA_024275815.1 Actinomycetes bacterium
CGATACTGGCTAGCCATCGGCAACGACGTGCGACACGAGGCCCGCAGTGACCACGTCGTCATCATCGCCGCCGGTGTCGCCTTCTACGCCGTCCTTGCACTGCTGCCTGCCATGTTCATAGCAGTCACGCTGTATGGACTCTTCGCCAACGTTGCAGACGCCGAGCAACAGATCGATGGGCTCCTCTCTGTTCTCCCCCAGGAGTCAGCGACCCTCCTCGCTGCCCAACTGTCGTCCATTGCCTCGGGATCCAGCGCCGGGCTCAGCGTCGGGTTCGCCGTCTCGATCACAGCGTTTCTCTGGACGGTCTCGAACGTGACGAGAGCCATGATCGGTGCAGTCAAGATCGCGTACGACCAGGAGGAGCACCGATCCATCCTCGAGTCGAGGCCGGTGGCGATCGCCCTCACGTTCCTCGTGATCGGTGGCGGGGTTCTGGTTCTCGCGATGATCGCTGTCGTGCCGGTCGTGTTGCAACAATTCGATCCAACAGATGCGATCGTCACGATCAGCAACACGAGGTGGTTGGTGATCGCAGGAGGTGCAGTGCTCGTCATCGGCCTGTTGTACCGTTACGCACCTCCGAAACGTCCCGACGGATGGAGGGACGTTCTGCCCGGCGCAGTTCTCGCGACTGCGCTGTGGTCGATCGCATCCATCGGCTTTTCGATGTACGTCTCGTCGTACGGGAACTACAACGCCACCTACGGGGCGCTCGGAGCGGCCGTCGTACTGCTGCTCTGGTTCTGGATCTCTTCACTGGCGGTCATCATCGGTGCAGAGTTCAACGACGCTCTCGTGAGACACCGCAAGGGTGTTGGGGAGAGTCCGACAGTGCAGAGCCCGAGCTGATCAGGAACTGCCGAGTCCCGTAGAGCCGAAACCGCCGTCGCCGCGTACTGTCTCGTCGAGGTCCGCAACCTCGTAGAACTCGGGGGTTTGTACTGCCATGATCACGAGCTGGGCGATGCGATCTCCGGGCTCGATCGTAAAGACGTGCTCTCCATGGTTCACGAGACCCACACGCAGCTCCCCCCGATACCCGGAGTCGATGAGACCCGGGGCGTTGATCACGGTCACGCCGTGCTTGATGGCAAGACCGCTCCTCGGCAGAACGAACCCCGCGTACCCCTCAGGGATCGCGATGGCAAGGCCGGTGGGCACGAGGACCCTCCCGCCGGGGGCGATGGCGACCCTCTCGCTCGCGGTGAGGTCCGCTCCTGCGTCCCCCGGGTGAGCGAAGCCGGGAAGCGGGTGCCCCAACTCTTTGCGTGTTACGGGTATCTTCATAGTGGATTCTCCCACGGAGTGGATCGGATTGGCCAAGCAACCCCCACAGAAGCCGGCACAGGACGACGGTACATGGTTCCTCGAGGCTGTCGGAGCCAAGACGCCGTCTCCAACGCCGATCGAGGCCGTCGAGGAGCTGACACGGGAGAACGCTATCGCGGAACTCGACTCCCCGGCCGAACCCCCGCCGGCACACGGCGATACGGCGTCTGTGCGCCATGAACAGATCGAGCGGATCACCTTCGACGGGGACCCTGGTACGTCGACGTCGACGTTCGCCCCCATACCCGAACCCCCACCACCGCCGCTTCTCGGGAGTGAGACTGCTCCACCTGACACACCGGAGCCCGAATTCGACGAGACGCTCCTCGCCCCTGCGCTGCGGACCCGCAGACGCTTTCGGTGGCCGGTGGCAATTGCCCTGATTACCGTCCTCGTGGCCGTCGGCGTTGCCGTCGTCTGGCTCCCACGCGCTGCAGACCAGGAGGCCCTGGCTATCCGCCAGACCAACTACGACGCGACGTTGCAGGTACGCAGTTTCCTCCCCGAGGTCCAGGGTGCCCTCGATGCCATCACCAACCCCGAAAGCACGAACGATCAGGCTGCTGGTGCGATCCCAACGCTCTCGCAACTGTCAAGTCAGGCAAGCACGCTCTCGGACGCTGCAGCGATTCCGCCGCCCACCCTGTTCCCTTTTGTCCCATCCGACTCCCTCGATGCCCTCGTTCCGCTTCAGGAACGTTCCAATATTCTGGCGTCTGATACAGCCGAGATCGCGCGACGCCTCGGCCACGGGTACGTGTACCGAACATCGATCCCGCAACTCCTTGCCACCGGTGTCCTGGTCACCGAGGCGTCGACACAACAGATCAACGCCATCGCCGTCGACCTCGCCTCGTCGCTCGCCGATGATGCAGGTGTCGTGGGAGATCTCCCGAACGATCCCTCGTTCGCAGGAGTTACCCAAGGCGCGGCTCTCGCCATCGAGCGGTACTCCCAGTGGCAGGACGAGTACCTCGCCGCACTGGCATCGGGTGACGCCGCTGCAGCCACGGGGTTCATCGCCGAGATCGCAGCGATGCGCGATGACCTAGCGTCGATCAACTCCGAGGCACTCCTGGCGTTCCGCACGGAGATGGACGGTCGTGTCCTATCCCTTGCCGACCAACTCGATGAGCACCTCAGCGATCTCGCTCGTTGAGCGACTCTTCAGCATCGAGCGAGGCGACTTCCCTCTCGAAGTCCGATGCCCGCTGGAACTCCTTGTACACAGAGGCGAAACGCAGGTAGCCAACCTCGTCGATGTCGCGAAGACCCTCGAGTACGATCGCTCCGATCTCATCAGCGTGAATCGATCCTCGAGATGTGTACGCTGCCCGCTCCACCGTTGCAACGAGGTCGTCGACGGAGTCCTGAGGCACCGGGCGGTCTGCGAGCGTGATCTCTACACCGAGTCGCACCTTGGAAGCGTCGAACGCCTGCCGGCGTCCGTCACGCTTGACGACGATGACGGTGCTTGCACGTTCGAACGTCGTGAAGCGGTGGCCACACCTCGGACAGGATCGTCGACGCCTGATCGCGCGACCTTCCTCGGTCGGACGCGAGTCGACGACTCGCGTATCGTCAGTGGTACAGAGAGGGCATCGCATCCCGGCAGCGTACATCGGTGCGTGACCATCTGGAGAGTGATTGCCTCGCACCCGTCAAGATGACGACATCACAGGGATCTCGATGACCTGGCCTGCCTGGAGCACTGCGGTATCGAGGTTGTTGATTCGCTCGATCGTGGCGACCACACGACGACGATCGACACCGTCGGGGCCCTGGTCGCCGGCGATCTCCCAAAGGGTGTCACCCATCTGGACCCGGTACTGCACGGTCTCGGTCACCTCGTTGGTGGCGTTTCCTGCAGAGGCAAGGAGAAGCAACACGGCCGCAACCGTTACGGAGATGATGATGAACGCTCGGAACCGAGCGTTGGTGGTCGTTGTCATGTTGCCGTCTCCTCGTCCCTGCTGCCCAGCCTGGTTTCCCAGTTTTCGTGGGAGGAGCTTCGCTCCCGACACCGACGGTATCGGCCGGGTATGACATGTTCCGATGCACGTGGGCGCCGCATCGATGCCCTACCCGGCCGAACACCTGTTCGGTGTCGGGAGAAAGATATCGAACACGTGTTCGCTTGTCAAGTCGAACATATGTTTGGTCTGTGACGACAATCCACCTAGACTCATGGCATCGACGAGGAGGATCCGTGACGGAACGAGCAAGCCTGACCCAGAGACAGCGTGAGATCCTCGAACTGATCCGATCAACCGTCGCCAAGCGCGGCTACCCGCCGTCGGTGCGTGAGATCGGAGACGCCGTTGGCTTGAGTTCGCCGTCGACCGTCCACAGCCACCTCTCCACGCTCGCCGCCGAGGGGTACATCCGGAGAGATCCCTCCAAGCCCCGGGCGATCGAGATCATCGACCTCGACGGTGCCGTGCCCATCTCTCGTGCCGCAGTTCGTGACGTCCCCCTCGTCGGCCACATCGCCGCCGGATCACCGATCCTCGCCGAAGAGGACATCGAAGAGGTCTACCCGCTGCCCACCGAACTCGTCGGGCATGAGCCGGTGTTCATGTTGCGGATCCGGGGCGACTCGATGATGAACGCTGGTATCTACGACGGCGACTACGTCGTCGTCCAGAAACAGAACACAGCCAACAACGGTGACATCGTCGCTGCACTCGTCGACGGAGAAGAAGCCACCGTCAAGACCTTCCATCGTTCCGACACCGCGGTGAGTCTGGTACCGCACAACGACGCCTACGAAACGATGGTCTTCAGTGAAGGTGTCGACATCCTCGGTGTCGTGGTCGCCGTGTTACGCCGATTGGGCTGATCAGTCTATCGACCCGCAGAACACGACCTCGGCGGGTCCCTCCATCCATGCGCCCGCGTCGTCGAAGGTGATCGCCAGGGTTCCTCCCGGGAGGTGAACCTCGATCGGGAGTTCTACCCCGGCCTGGGTATGAGCGATGTAAGCCGCCGCGGTCGCACCTGTTCCGGATGCAGGTGTCTCCCCCACTCCCCTCTCCCAGATGCGCGCTTTGATACCACCGTCTTCGAGCACCTCGACGAACTCGACGTTCGTTCTGTTCGGGAACAGTGGGTCGTGCTCGATCTCTGGTCCGATCGTCGCGACGTCGGCCTCCTCGACATCGTCGACGAGGAGAACGGCGTGGGGGTTTCCAACCGCGAAGGGATGGACCGTGTGGCGCCCGATGCTCAACTCACCCGTCCTGAAGGGTGTCGGAACACCAACAAAGGCGATCACAGAGTCGTCCGTGACAGTCACCTCGTGATCACCGACTGCCGTAGCTACGTTGAACGTCGCGGATGTCACCCAGCCGCGATCGTACGCGAGCCGGGCGACACACCGCAGGCCGTTTCCACACATCTCTGCCTCGCCACCGTCTCCGTTCCAGTACCGCATGGACATCCTCGTGTCGTCGATCGGTTGGATCACGAGAAAGCCGTCGGCGCCAATACCCGTGCGACGCGCGCACCAGCGGGCGACATCGTCAGGATCCGGATCGAAGGGGCCGTCAACAACGATGAAGTCGTTGCCGAGACCCTGCACTTTCACGAACTCCATCGCGTCGCCTCCCCGATCGTCGTCACAGCTGCTTCGATCTCGTGTTCGGTGCCATCCTGGCACGAGATCCATCGGATGCGGGGATCCCTGCGGAAGAACGTTCTCTGTCGCTTCACGAGTGCGTTCGTCGATCTCACGGTCTTCTCGAACGCTTCGCTCAGGGACAGATCCCCGCTGAGTGCTGCACTGTACTCCTTGTAACCGACGGCCTGGGATGCCGTCCTGCCCATCCTCGGCGCGACTCGAGCCACCTCTGCAGGGAACCCTGCGTCGAGCATCGCCGCAAGCCTCGTACGGATCCGCCCCTCGAGGGAGTCGCCACGGTCGATTCCGAACCCTGCGAACTCGAGCATCGGCTCATATCGCCGCATCGCTTCCGCCTCCGGTAGCGATGCTCGCTGTGTAGGCGTCTTCCCCGTCAGGTGCCATACCTCCACTGCACGGAGCACCCGTCGAGGGTTCGCCAGGTCAATGACATCACCAGCCATCGGATCGGCCGCCAGGAGTTCGGCAACCAACTCGTCGCCCTCGCGGGCTTCGAGACGATCCTTCAC
>JAJRYI010000331.1 GCA_024275815.1 Actinomycetes bacterium
CGTGGCAACACGACGATCGAAGTCGGAGACCACCTGATCGTCATCGCCCTTCCGGAGGCGATCGCGTTGGCCGAGAAGCTGTCCGGCTGAAGCCGTGTCCTGGCGCCACCTCCTCCACGTCGTCGGAGCGGTCCTCGGCGCCATCGGTGTCTCCATGTTCACTCCGGTCGTGGTCAGCGCCGTGTACCGCGAGTGGTCCCAACTCCCCGGCCTGCTCGGTGCAGCGGTCCTGACCACCGTCGTCGGTTACCTGCTGTGGCGCGTCTTCGACCGTCCGGGGGAGTTGAGCACCCGTGAGGGTTTCGCAGCCGTCGGGCTCGCGTGGATCGCGATCGCGATCGCCGGTGCCCTGCCGTACCTCTTCACCGGAGCCATCGCGAGCTTCACCGACGCCGTGTTCGAGTCTGCAGCGGGTGTCACGACGACGGGGGCTTCGATCATCCCCGACCCGGGCGTCCTCCCGCACGGGATCTTGTTCTGGCGCTCTCTGACACAGTGGATCGGTGGTATGGGGATCATCGTCCTATCCGTTGCGATCCTTCCCCTCCTCTGGATGGGTGCCGTCCAGCTTGCACGGGCGGAGTCGCCGGGGCCGACACCGGACCGTCTCACCCCCCGCTTCCGCGAGACCGCCAAGCGGTTGTGGCTCGTGTACCTCGTGCTCACCATCATCCAGGTGATCCTCTTGTGGTTCGGCGACATGACGCTGTTCGAGGCCATCAACCACTCGTTCACGACGATGTCGACCGGCGGTTTCTCCACGAACGCCGGGTCGCTCGGTGCGTACTCGGCGTACTCGCAGTGGGTGGTGATCGTCTTCATGACCCTTGCCGGGATGTCCTTTGCGCTGCACTACAAGGTCGCACGGCGGGACCCCAAGGCGTACTTCACGTCGGGAAGCTTGCGCATCTACCTCGGTATCGTCGCCGTCGCCGCCGTCCTCATGACGATCGCGACCTGGGGAGGGTCGGCTGCAGACACCATCCGCAACGCCCTGTTCACCTCGCTCACGATCGTGACGACGACGGGGTACGCAACGGTCGACTTCGCGTTGTGGATCCCTGCGCTCGGGATCCTGATCGTCGGTCTCATGTTCGTCGGGGGTATGGCAGGTTCCACAGCCGGTGGCATCAAGTCGGATCGTCTCCACATCCTCTACCGGGCGTCACACACCGATGTGCGACGCCTGATCCATCCGAGGGGGGTCTTCGTCACACGGATCGGCAAGAAACCGGTTCCCGACCTGGTCGTCGAAACGGTCCAGACGTTCTTCCTGCTCTACATGTTCGCGTTCATGTCCGGCATCCTGCTCCTCGCCGTGATCGGGTCCCTCTCCGGGTCGAACATCGACATCGTCACGACCGTGAGCGCCGTGGCCTCATCGCTCGGCAACGTCGGCCCCGGACTCGGCAGTGTCGGCCCCACCGGGAACTACCTCGGCATCCCCGCCCTCGGCAAATGGCTGCTCGCCTCCCTGATGATCGTCGGCCGCCTCGAGATTCTGCCCATCCTCATCCTCTTCAACCGCGAGGTGTGGAGGAAGTAGAGACAGTTCACAGTTCTGGCAGAGTCTCTTGTGTCACCCCAAGGGTTGCGAGGTGTTGACTGTTGCACCGTATCCATGCAGGACTTGGCGCCCTCCCCCCTCGCTCGAGGACTCGCTTGTCCCCCCTGAA
>JAJRYI010000332.1 GCA_024275815.1 Actinomycetes bacterium
ACAAGAGCCACACCGCCCCGACCCCTACGCGGCAACCCGCCGCACTACGAGGTCACGATCCACGACTCGGCTTGAACCTGGCACAATCGAAGCAACGTGGAGCTGGCGATGGGACTCGAACCCATGACCTGCCGCTTACAAGGCGGCTGCTCTGGCCAACTGAGCTACGCCAGCAGAGCGGTCAGGATACCCAACCCCGGACGCGAGCGACCTCGAACGACGCGAGGGCACCAGCGACGGACGCGTTCAGGCTCTCCGTGGCACCGACCATGGGGATCGATACGAGGACATCACAGCGGTCTGCCACGAGTCGGGACAGCCCCGACCCCTCGGCTCCGATGCACAACGCTACGGGCTGTGCAAGGAGGTCGAGGCCGAGCAGTGATCGATCGGCCGCACCGTCGAGTCCTACCCTCCACAGGCCGAGCTGGTCGAGTCGCTTGAGCACGTCTGCGATCGACGATGCCATGACGATCGGAATTCGCTCGAGTGCACCGACCGCTGACTTGAACGCAGTGGCACCAAGGGGGGCACTGCGCCGGCTCGACATCACGAGTGCTGTCATCCCGCTCGCAACGGCCGATCGTGCGATCGCTCCGACGTTTCTCGGATCCTCGAAGTGGTCCAGCACCAGGAGTGCCGGATTCTCCGCCAGTGCAACAGCAGCTTTGAGGGAGATCGATTCGATCGGCCTCGCTCGTGCGACCACACCCTGCGGGGCTCCAGTCACGGCGAGGGCTCGAACATCGTCGACGTACTCGATCCGTATCGAGCGCTGTTCGGCCAGCTCGATGAGGTGCCGTACCTCGGTGTTCTTCGCCCGGCCGCGCTCGACGGTCAGATGTGTCACACGACCCATGTCGAGGGCCGCCGCAACAGCGTGCGTCCCCTCGAGGTCAGCCCCGATGCCAGCGTGTGCCATCAGGCGTGTCCTCGATGATGATGCCGAGCTCGGCGAGACCGTCGCGTATCGCGTCGGAGGTGGCCCAGTCTTTCGTATCCCTGGCCTCAGCGCGCCTGGCCAGAACGTCGTCCACGGTTCCGTTCTCGATCCCGAACTCAGCTGCGAACGCGACGATCCGATCGTCGTCGTGATCTACTTCGACCTCCGCGAGGCCGAGCACCTGAACGATCTCGTCGAAGGCCGCAACCAGGCATCCAGCATCTTGTCCGCCGTCGCTTCGGGCGTTGCCCTCCCGCACGACGTCGAAGAGCACACCGAGCGCCCCGGCGATATCGAGGTCGTTGTCCATCGCAGTCATGAACCTGTCGAGTACGTCCGGGTCCGGTTCGTCCTCGATACGATCGGGGAACCTGCGACGGAACGACCGCAGTCTTGCAAGGCTCGACTCTGCGTCCGCTAGGGCTTCCTCGGAGAACTCGAGTGGCTTGCGGTAGTGCGTCCGCAGATAGAACAACCGCACTGCCACAGGGTTCCATCGTTCGAGCGAGTCGAGCAGCGTCACGACGTGGCCCGTCGACTTCGCCATCTTCTCACCCGAGAGGTTCAGCATCCCGTTGTGCATCCAGTACCTGGCGAAGGGCTTCCCCGATGCCGCCTCCGACTGGGCGATCTCGTTCTCGTGGTGAGGGAAGATCAGGTCGGAACCACCAGCGTGGATGTCGAAACCATCGCCGAGGTACTTGGTAGCCATCGCCGAACACTCGATGTGCCAACCCGGCCTTCCCGGTCCCCATGGCGACTCCCACTCGGGTTCCCCGGGCTTGGCAGCCTTCCACAGCGTGAAGTCGAGGGGGTCGCGCTTGCGGTCGTCGATCTCGACACGATCTCCCGCCCTGAGGTCGTCGAGGTCGTGGCGGGACAGCTTGCCGTACTCGGGGAACGATCTGACCGCGAAGTACACATCCCCGTCGCTCTCATACGCATGCCCGGTCTCGATGAGACG
>JAJRYI010000333.1 GCA_024275815.1 Actinomycetes bacterium
ATCGCACACGAAGCCGGTATCGACGTGCGGATGATCACAGGCGACCATGCCGTGACGGCCATGGCGATCGGCAAGGATCTTGGCCTCGGGCCGGGAGCGATCAGCGGAGCGGAGTTCCGCGACATGCCCGACGACGAGGTCATCACATCCCTCGACCGGCTCCATGTGTTCGGGCGGGTGTCGCCTGAGGACAAGCTGCGCCTGGTGCAGTTGATGCAGGCAGAGGGGATGGTTGTCGCCATGACCGGTGACGCCGTGAACGATGCGGCTGCACTCAAACAGGCCGACATCGGTGTTGCGATGGGTTCGGGATCTGAGGTCACGAAGCAGGCGGCGAAGATGATCCTCACCGACGACAACTTCGGGACGCTCGTTCGCGCCGTCGAACTCGGGAGAAGCATCTACGACAAGATCTCGTTGTACGTCCGCTACCAGATGTCGCAGTTGCTATCGCTGGTCATCCTCTTTCTCGTCGCGAGCGTCTTCAACATCGCCGGGGGCGTAGCGATGACGCCGATGATGGTTCTGTTCTTGAACTTCCTCGTTGCGAGTGCCCCGGTGATCATCATCATGATGGAGCCGGTGAACCCCGGCCTCATGCAACGACCGCCGAGAGATCCGTCGGTCAAGCTCACGAACAGCTCTGAGGTCACGAGGTGGCTGATCTATGGAGGAACGCTGTTCTTTGCGACCCTCATACCACTGGTGTGGGGTCCGGACGATCCAGGCCCCGATGGAGCCTCGGTATCGATGACGATGGCGTTCGTCGTGATGGCGTTCGGCACGCTGTTGACCGGTCTCGCCGTTCGAAGGGACCCCGAAACGGGACTCGGTGTGCCGATCCTCAGAGCGCTCGGTGTCCTCTCGGTGCCCGCGTTCCTGACCGTCGTGGCAACCGTGTGGACCCCACTCCAGGGCTTGTTGACGACCCAGCCGCTCACCGGTGAGGAGTGGATCAGGTCTCTTGCCCTCGCATCGATGGTGCTCCTCGTCGTCGAATCGGAGAAGGCGATCCGCCGGTATCGCAAGACCAGGTCGTCCGAGCCGGTCGATCCCATCGCGGTCGTGTATGGAAGCAGGCCACCTGCCGTTACGGACAGAAGCGGTACGGTGTCGAGCATATCGTGAGGGATCTATCGCGAATCGAAGTCTCCGATGGGTACGTCGTACTCACTCTGGCCGAAGGATGTACGGGTACCATGGTGTGACCCGCCAGGTCGATGCATGAGAAGGAAACGAGAGCCGATGACGAACGATCTCCCTCCAGAAGCTGTCCCCGACAAGCCGAAGTTCGGGAAGCAGCAGATCATCGCGACGGTCTTGACCCTGGCGATCCTCGTCCTCGTGTTCGTGGTGATCCTGCCACAGTTCGGCGACTACTCGGCGGCGTGGGATGCCATCAAGGGCATGGAGACGTGGCAGGTCGGCCTGATCGTGGTTGCCACCATCGGCCTGGTCCTCGTCTACGTCCTTCCGTACCCGGCCGCTCTCCCGGGGTTGAAGTACCGGCCGGCGTTCTACACCCGCCAGACGTCGTTCATGATCTCGAACGTCGTCCCCGGAGGCGGTGCGTGGGGTATGGCGGTCCAGTACGGCATGCTCACCAGCTACGGATACGGTCTCGCTCCCGCAACGTCGACGATAGGAATCACGAGTGTGTGGAACACGTTCGTGACGCTGTCGTTGCCCGTCGTTGCGCTGGTGGGTCTTGCGCTCACAGGTCAGGGCAACGTAGAGGCGACAACGGTCACGCTGATCGCCGCGGGTGCCGTGCTTGGGATGATCGCGGTGTTCGCGTTGATCCTGCGCAGCGAGGAGTTCTCACGCAAGCTCGGGAGATTGGCCGACAGCGTGATCGACTGGGGAGCGAACGTACTGAAGAAGGACGTCGAGCTCGATGCCGAGCAGGGCATCGTCGATTTCCGGAACTCGATCGTTCACATCGTCGCAGATCGATGGGTGCTCATCACGCTTGCGAACGTCGGCCAACAACTCGCCCAGTTCGCCATCCTCTACCTGGCGGTCGTTGCGCTCCAGGGAGGATTCGACGGACCGATCACTTTACTGGAGGCGTTCGCGGCGTTCGCCTTCGGCAGGCTCGCCACGTTCATCCCGATTCCGCCGGGAGGGCTCGGCACGACGGATGCGATCATCACAGGGATCCTCACCGCGTTCGGGATGCCCAACAACGACGCGCTCGCGGCAACGATGGTTTGGAGG
>JAJRYI010000334.1 GCA_024275815.1 Actinomycetes bacterium
TACGAGATCCAGATGTCGCAGATGAATCGTCACCTCTCGGGTGAGGTCGTCTCGATGTTCGTTGCGACGAAGCCGGAGTACGGTTACCTCTCATCATCACTCGTCAAGGAAGTGGCGCGACTCGGCGGGTCTGTCGATGCACTCGTGCCCGACCCCGTCGCCAAAGCGTTGAAGGAGCGTCTCGAATGATCGATCACCCTGAAGAGGCACGGCCGGCACCCCTGGTTCCCGGTCGGATCGCCGATCTCCTCGAGGATCTCATCTCTGAGATCGAAGCTGCCAGAGCGGTGCCGTTGTCTAACAACGTCATGATCAACCAAGAGGATCTCCTCGATCGCCTTCACCAGGCGTCTGAGGAACTCCCCGAGGAGCTACGCGCGGCGCGATGGATGGTTCGCGAACGCGAGTCGTACATAGCCCGTACCAACGAGAAGGCACGCGAGCTGATCGCCAGCGCGAAAGCAGAGTCTGAACGTCTCGTGTCGGAGAACTACATCGTGCAGGAAGCGGTGGAGGAAGCGAACACCCTCGTGCGTAACGCAGAGAGTGAAGCGCGACGTATCCGCCTCGAGGCAGAGGACTACGCAGAACGTCACCTCGGTGAAGCTGAGACCGTGCTCGGCGAGCTCTACCGTTACGTCACTGAGGCGAGAGCGGAACTCCACAAGGCGCTCCCGCCGTCACCCGAGCCTCCGATCTCGGGCTAGCGAGGATCGCGTCTCCCGGACCGCTTCGGGTACGCTCGCACCATGGCGAAAACCCCCTTCCTGCTCAACGTGGCCGATCTCGTCGGTCGAGATGCGTCCCCGCGCCCGGTGGTCGTCACTGCATCTGTCGATTGGGGGATCGAGATGAGCGGGGTCGACCCGGACGTCGAGATCGTTGCCGATCTCGTCCTTCACCCTGTCTCTGGAGGGGTGGCCGTGACGGGGGCGGTGACGTATACGACGCTCGATACCTGTTTCCGATGTCTCGACGAGTTCCGTACCGAACGACGCGCGAGCATCGGTGCGCTGTTCGACACGAGTGACGACGACGATGAGAGCTACCCGCTCGTCGGCCATGAGATCGACGTCGAGCAGCTCCTGCGTGACGAGGTTCTCCTTGGACTCCCGGTCGTTCAAGAGTGCGGGAAGAGCAGTTGCGCAGTTGTGAGGAGTGTGCAAGTAGACTTGGATCCAGTCACGGCGGATGATGAGGGCGAATCGCGCTCGCCCTTCGCCGTCCTCAAGGACTTCCTCGAGTCCGAGGATTGAATAGAAGAGGTTTTCACCATGGCAGTGCCGAAGAAGAAGATGTCGCGGTCCCGGACCCGACGCCGGAAGGCCCAGTGGAAGGTCGCGAGACCGACCATCGCTCGTTGCTCGACGTGCAACGCCCCGCATGCACCGCATCGCGCATGCTCGAACTGCGGTAACTACAACGGGCGCGAAGTCATCGAAGCGTCGTAGAGAACATGACCCTGATCGCCGTAGATGCCATGGGGGGCGACACGGCTCCCCGTGAGATCGTCGAGGGTGCCATCCTGGCGGCCGACAGCGGTATCGACATCGTGCTCGTCGGAGACGAGGGGCAGATCACGCCTCTCCTCGAAGGCAGAGACCTCTCCATCGTGGTCCACCACGCAGGTCAGATCATCGACATGGACGACGATCCGACTCACGCGATCCGCGACAAGAAGGACGCATCGATCGTCGTCGCAGCCAGGATGGTTGCCGACGGCGACGCCGATGCCCTCGTGTCGGCAGGATCGACCGGAGCAGCGATGGCCTGCGCGGCGTTCATCATCGGCCGTCTCAAAGGTGTTGCGCGTCCCGCGATAGGGTCGATCTTCCCGACCGGTCACGTCATCATGGACGTTGGCGCCAACCTCGAGTGCAGGCCAGAACACCTCCTGCAGTTCGCCGTCATGGGGTCCGCGCTTTCACAGGTGTACCGAAACGTCGAGAACCCCCGCGTGGGTCTCCTCAACATCGGTGAAGAACGCTCGAAGGGTCGAACGCTCGAGAAAGAGTCCTACGAGCTCCTTTCAGCGAGTAAGGCGATCGACTTCATCGGGAACGTGGAAGGCAGAGACCTCGCAGCCAACACCGCCGACGTGATCGTCACGGACGGCTTCACCGGGAACGTCTTCCTCAAGACGAGCGAGGGTGCAGGCAAGGTGATCCAGTCGATGGTATTCGAGATGCTCGCCAAGCCCGAGTACCAGTCGGCCGTTGCCGAGCTCATGCCGGTGTTCATGGAGCTGCGAGAGCGACTGTCGTCTGAGACGATCGGCGGGGCTCACCTCGTTGGGACCAAGGGTGTCGTGGTGATCGCCCACGGTAGCTCCACACGGGTCGCGATCGGCAACGCCATCGAGATAGCCGCCGCAGGCGTCGACCAGGGGCTCGTCGACGTGATCTCTGCCGGGATCACTGCCGCGACTCGCTGACCATGTCGTCGTGCGACCCATCCATTTCCGACCTCGAACAGCGACTGGCGTATCGATTCGAGCGACCGTCCCTGATATGTGAGGCCGTCACACACTCCTCCTATGCGGCTGAGAACGCCGATGCGGTCTCCTATGAGCGTCTCGAGTTCCTCGGTGATGCCGTCCTCGAGTTGGTTGCCACCTGCATCATCTACGAGATCATGCCCGATGCGCCCGAAGGCGAGATGACCAAGATGCGCGCTTCGGTCGTCGACGAGACGTCCCTTGCAGACGTGGCGGTGGAACTCGGTGTTCCATCGTTCATCAGATTGGGTAGGGGCGAAGAGCAATCCGGTGGCCGTCACAAACGATCGATACAGTCCGACGTCGTCGAGGCACTGCTCGGAGCGGTGTTTCTCGACGGTGGGTGGCAGGAGGCAGAGCGCGTCGTGCGCACGGTGTGGGGCCCGATGATCGACGCGAGGAACAGTTCGACCGACGTCATGGACGCGCGATCCCGCCTCCAGGAACTCCTCGCGGGGGAGGGGCGCGTGGTGCGTTTCGCCTACGACCGGTCGGGGCCGGACCACGCAGTCGAGTTCACCGCCACAGCGTTGGTGGACGGCGAGGTCGTTGCCGTGGGTACCGGTGGCTCGAAGAAGTCCGCGGCGATCGACGCGGCGAGGGCAGCACTCGAATCACAGGCGTTCTGAGCACTGCGAGGAAAAGGGTTACAACCGTGTAATTCACTCTGGTAACCTCTCTACTCGTGAAACTCAAACACTTGACACTTCGCGGCTTCAAGTCGTTCGCCGACCGTACCCGACTCGACTTCGCATCGGGTGTGAACGTCGTCGTTGGGCCGAACGGCTCCGGCAAGTCGAACATCCTCGATGCGATCGCATGGGTCATGGGCACCCAGGCGACGCGATCGCTGCGCACGGAGAAGATGGAGGACCTCGTCTTTGCCGGAACCGCGACGCGTCCGCCGCTGCCGAGGGCAGAGGTATCGCTGACCTTTGCGAACGACGAGTCTCTCATGCCGCTCGATTTCGCAGAGATCACGATCACGAGACGGCTGTTCCGGGACGGAACGTCCGAGTACGAGCTCAACGGCGTTCCCTGCCGCCTCCTCGACATTCAGGAGCTTCTCTCCGACGGAGGTATCGGACGCCAGCAACACGTGCTCGTTGGCCAGGGCCAGGTCGGGGAGGTGCTCAACGCCAGCCCCCAGGATCATCGAGCGGTGATCGAGGAGGCAGCCGGTGTCACGAAGCATCGCAGCCGCCGGGATCGCTCCGTTCGTCGCCTCGAACGTACCGATCACGACATCGAACGCTTGAAGGACATCCTCGGCCAGCAACGCAAGGCGTTGCGCCCACTCACACGTCAAGCCAACGCAGCCCTCCGGTACGACTCGGTCAAGTCGGAAGCTGTGTCCTTGAGGCTGTGGCTCGGCGGCGAACAGCTCCGAACGCTGCGCTCCCGCCTCGCTGAAGCCACGGCCGAACGAAAGTCCGCGGCCGAGACCCTGGCAGCCGCCGACGCCGAGCTTGCAGCTCTGCGTTCGGATCTCGATCGTCTGCGCACCGCCGCGGGAGCGGTCGGCGTCGAGTTGAGTCGTGACACCGCCGCCGCAGCGCGTCTCGAGACGGTACGAGAGCGGCTCTCATCGATCTCGCTCGTGGCGAGGGAACGATCCCAGGCCATCACCTCGCGGCTCGAAGGTGCCGGAGAACGCCGCGAGGATCTCGAACTCGAGGCAAGGGATCTCGAACAGGTGATCAGCGACGCTGTGGAACTCGAGGGTCGCACCAGCGAGAGTGTTGCCCAACGCGAGGCGGCCCTTCAGGCACTCGAGGACGAGGAGCGATCGCTCGCCGAGCAGATCCAACTCCCGACCGAAGGCGTCGTCGCGAACCTCCGAGGAGACCTGCGATCTCTCGAAACGGCTTCCGAGAGAGACGCCACAGAGAAGGAGCAGATCATGCGGAGGCTCCGCGTGGTCGAGGACCGGATCGCCGATGAGCGTTCCGAGATCGAGCGGTTGAACCTCGAGATCCAACGGTCCGACATCGCCGTGACGTCCCTGTCCCAGACCTATGAGACCAAACGAGAACGTCGCAGGGCGGCTGAATCTGCATTCGAGACGGCGCGAGAAGCGCGCGACACCCTCGAACTCCAAGCAGCACGGGCCCAGGCGAGAGTCGATGCCCTCGAGTCGGCACTCGCAGGACTCGTGGATGAACGCGCGATCGAGATCGCAGACACCGCCGAGGGTGTAGTCGGTGCCGTGGTCGGCCTGCTCGACGTACCCGTCGAGTACGCCCCTGCAGTCGATGCCGCTCTCGGTGCGTGGCGATCGTCGTACGTGGCACGGGGCATGGACCCGATGCGTTCGGCGATCGAGGCACTCAAGGCGGCAGGAACCGGAGGAGTGTCCTTCGTCGTGCCCCACGGCGGGGATGACGCGCCGGCGCGCGATGCTGCATCGCGATTCGGGGTCGAGCCGCTGATCGATCTCCTGGGTCCCGGCGCCGATCGAGAACTCGCCGGTGCGTTCCTCGGAGACGTCGTCCTCGTCGAGGGATGGAACACCGCCTGGCAGGTGGTCGAGAGCGTTCCCGGGCTTCGTGCCGTGACCCCGGAGGGTGACGTCGTGACCTCCACGGGGATGATCGTCGCACAGCCCGACGGTGCCGGGCCTGCAGCTCTCGAGTCGTCACGTGTCGCCCTCGAGTCCGTCGAGCACGATCTTGCTCGGGCATCGAGTATCGCGACGGCAGCCGAGCACACGTTCGATGCCGCGTTCTTAGAGGAGCAGACTGCCCTCGAGGAGCTCGAAGCGATCGAAGCCAAGCTCGGCGGCCTCACGGAGGGCCTCGGTCTCGTCGATCGGGCGCTCACCGCGTCGGTCGAAGAGTCCGACCGGCTGATGATGCGGACCCAGGCGATCGCCGACGCCGTTCGCTCCAGAGACGAACGCATAGCGGTACTTCGTGAGCGGGTCGCCGAGTTCGAGGGAGAAGAAGCGGTTCGCCAGGCCGCCTGGGATGCCCTGAACGTTCGGCGTGAGGAGATCGCTCTCAAACGCGACACCGCTCGCCAGGCGTTACAGAGTGCAACCGCGGAGCTTGCAGGACTCGTGGAACGTCGCAAGATGAGCGAACACCGTCTCACGGTGGTGCGCGGTGAGCTCAACCAACTTCGCCTCCTGCCCGACGACGACGGTGTCGTGGACGCTCTCTCACGCATCGAGTCGATCGCCACCGAGGCGATCAAACACGTGGCAGTCCACATCGAGGCACTGCGCGAACGACAGCGCCTTCTGAGAGAGCGCGTCGGAAGCGCGAATGCTGAGCTCGTCACCGCAGAGAACCGCCGTGAGGAACTCGAGGCGGCCGGCCGTGCCGCGACCGTGACGTTGAACGAGTTGGACATCGAACTCGCCGAGATACGGGTTCGTGACGAGGCTGCATGCGAGGCGTTGCGCAGAGACGCAGACGCGTCCGAGGATCTCGCGCTCGCGGCACCGATGCCAGAGATGGAAGAGGGCAGCGATCCCAACGCCAGGCTGGAGTCGTTGCTTGCGGACCTTCGTCGTATGGGACCCATCAATCCTCTCGCGGCTGTGGAGTACGAGGAGCTCGCAGCCCAGGTCGAGGAGCTCGAGAGCCAGCTCGGCGACCTCGACGCTTCCCGTGCAGAGCTCAAGAAGGTGATCGCTGCTCTCGACGACCAGATGGTCGTCCTCTTCGAGGAAGCGTTCGCCGAGATCGCGGCGTTCTACGAGGAGAACTTCGCACTCGTCTTCCCCGGGGGAAAAGGTCGTCTCCGGCTGGACGAATCAGACGATCCACTTGCGACAGGCGTCCTCGTCGAAGCACAGCCTGCAGGCAAGAAGGTCGGTCGACTCTCCCTCCTCAGCGGTGGTGAGCGATCACTGGCAGCCCTCGCATTCCTGTTCGCCGTGTTCCGTGCCCGACCGAGCCCGTTCTACGTGCTCGATGAGGTCGAGGCTGCCCTCGATGATGCGAACCTTCATCGGTTCCTGCGTCTCGTCGACACGCTGCGCACCGATACGCAGCTCGTGATCATCACCCATCAGCAGCAGACGATGGAGGCTGCAGACGTCCTGTACGGGGTGACGATGGAACCCGGAGAGTCGTCCAAGGTGATCTCGAAGCGCATGAGCAGCGTTACCGTTTAGGGCGAGCCTGGAAGCCTGAGAGGTAACCCGTGGATCCAATCCTGATCATCATCCTGGCCGTTGTGGTCGTCGCCGTCGTGGTGGTGGCCCTGATGGCGACGAGGCGCAGGCCGGACGGGTCGACTGCACGTCCGACGGCACCGACGCCTCCAAAGACCGAGAAGGGTCTGCGTGATCGCCTCGCCAGGCCACGCGGTGCCCTCGCCGGGGCGCTCAGCAGCCTCTTTTCGTCGCCGCACCTCGATGACGCAGACTGGGAGGAGTTAGAGGACGCCCTCGTAGCGGCCGATGTCGGGCCACAGACAGCGTCCGAGATCGTCGCTACGGTCAGATCGGCAAAGCCGGCGTCCGGCGAGGAGGCCCGTTCCCTTCTCGAACGTGAGCTCGTGTAGATACTCGCCGGCAAGGACCGCAAACTCCATCTCGAGGGCTCTCCAGCGGTGATCATCGTCGTTGGTGTCAACGGGACGGGGAAGACGACCAGTATCGCCAAGATCGCGAACGAGCTCGTGAGCGCCGACTCATCGGTCGTTCTCGGCGCGGCAGACACGTTTCGAGCCGCCGCCGACACACAGCTGCGGGCCTGGGGGGA
>JAJRYI010000335.1 GCA_024275815.1 Actinomycetes bacterium
CGGCTCCATTCTCGCGAACCGCTCGGTGACTCTCATCGATCAGGCATTGGCACCGAACGAGTCGGTTGCCGCGGTTTCAACGGGCCTGTCCCTCCACCGCTCTGGATGAGCGCTTCGTACGGTGACTCTAACGGAGCCGATTCTCGACGGAGACGGTTTTCTCCCAGCGTGGTCAGTGCTCGCTCCGGCGCCGCTTTCGACGGCGAAGACCGAGGGCAACCAGGGTCAGCAGTGAGCCGAGCACCATCGAGATCACGATGATGGCGTAGAGGGGGGCACGTCCTGACAGGAAGAGAAACTCGACGTTCGCCTCATCGGTGTTCTGGAAGACGAAGACCGCTGCAACGGCGACGACGATGCCCGCAACGATGAGCTTCACGACCCTGCGGTTGGACTCCGATGACGCTTCTAGCTGTTCCTCGTACTCGTCGCTCACCGGTTCTCCCTCCGCGGTTCGGCCCCCATCGTACGCCACGTCACCAGGCGTCTGGCGTCCAGAATCGCAACATATTGCGGTTCTGGACGCCAGACGCCTAGGTGCGGGTCAGTCGACCTCGATGTTGACCCGGCGGAGGGTCTGGGCGTTGATCGCAACGATGATGGTGCTCAGCGACATGAATACGGCTCCGAGGGCTGGGGGCATGTCGAAACCGAGCGGTACGGCGATTCCCATGGCGAGGGGGACCATCACGATGTTGTACCCCGCACCCCACCAGATGTTCTGGAGTTGCTTGCGCATGCTCGCAGCAGAGAGTCTGATGATCTTGACGACGTCGCGAGGGTCTGACTTGACGAGCACGAGGTCGGCAGCCTGGACGGCTACGTCCGTGCCGCTCCCGATGGCGATACCGATGTCCGCTCGTGTCAGGGCCGGAGCGTCGTTCACACCGTCGCCGACCATGCCCACGTTGTCGCCCTTCTCCTGGAGCTGGGACACGTAGGCATCTTTGTCGGCAGGGAGTACCTGGGAGAACACGATGTCGATCCCGAGATCTTCGGCGACGGCTCTGGCGACGTCGTCGCTGTCCCCGGTGATCATCCCGACCTTGATGCCACGCTCCTCGAGTGCGTTGAGCGCTGTGTAGCTCTCCGGTCGGACGATGTCCGAGATGGCAATTGCACCGATCGGCGTGTCGCCGTCGATGACGTAGACGACCGATTCACCTCGTGACCCCGCCACGTTGGAGAACTCGGTCAAGGTCTGTGGTAACTCCAGTTCGAGGCTCTCGATGAGACGGGGTCCACCGACGAACACGTCCGAGCCGTCGATGGTTGCTTTCACCCCGCGTCCCTTCAACGCTTCGAAGGCGTCGGGAGCCGGTACGTCGATGCCGCGTTCATCGGCCGAGGTACGAATCGCTCGTGCCATCGGATGCTCGGAGTCACCTTCGACTGCCGCAGCGAGGGCAAGGGCACGCTCGGGCGTGACACCTTCGACGGTTGCCATCTCTGCGACACCCATCTGGCCCGTCGTCAGCGTTCCCGTCTTGTCGAAGACGACCACGTTCAAGTTCCTCGCGGTATCGATAGCGGCCCTCTTGCTGATCAGGATGCCGTTCTCTGCAGCTACGGCCGTCGTGTTCGACACGACGAGGGGGATAGCGAGGCCGAGAGCATGCGGGCAGGCGATCACGAGCACCGTGACGACCCGTGCGATGGTGCGTTCGTCGAATCCGCCGTAGATGATCGTCCACACGAGGGCGGTCAACGCCGCTGCTATCACCGCTGCGTAGAAGAGGAGCGTTGCTGCCCGGTCTGCCAGGAGTTGTGTCGGTGACTTGCTCGCTTCCGCTGCGGCGACGAGTTTCATGATCCCGGACAGGGCCGTGTCGTCACCGGTGGCCGTGACCTTCGCCCGAACCGCACCCGAACCACTGTTCACCGTACCGGCGATCACCGTGGCATCGATGCCTTTCTTCACGGGGCGTGACTCTCCGGTGATGAGCGCTTC
>JAJRYI010000336.1 GCA_024275815.1 Actinomycetes bacterium
GATCGTGCGGTTGGATGCGTCCTCCCATGTGCGGGGCACCCGCACGTTGACGAACACCACGAGCCTCTCTGCTCCTGCTGCCTCCATGACCTGGTCGAAGTGACGCTCCTGGGCCGGGCCGTTCGTACCGAGCCCGACGATGATCACCTGCGGTGGCACGGGTCTCGCAACGAGTTGTTCGACCAACGCTGGCGCTGCAAGGAACTGACGGGATACCGTGGCGTCGACGATGCCCTCCCCGAGTCGCTTTTCGATCTCGGGTGCCGACCCGAGCATCACCGAATCGCCGATCGCGGTGATCCAACCATCTACTGGTACGAACTCATAGCGAACCCGGTGAGTCGCGGTGACTCCCGAACCGTCATCGAGACGCACCGTCACCGTGTTCGTCCCGAGATCGTTCACGACCGGCACGGAGAAGGCTCCGTCGACATCGATGATCACCGACTCGCCGTTGACGGTCACAGCGACTCCCGGCTCAGTCGATCCCGTGAAGTCGAACATGTACCGCTCGACAACATCCCCATATCCCGGCGTCGTCACGAGACTCGGTGCCTCCACCACGACCGCCTCTGTAGTGGTTGTCGTTGTCGTTGTCGTTGCCGTCGTCGTCGTGGTCACCACGACCGGCGGGAGCGATGTGACGGGGGCGATCGTCGTCGTTGCCGCTCCCGACGCCTCGAGCGGGTCGTTCGGAGACGACGTTGCGCTGCATGCTGGCAGGAGGACGGCAGTGGCGACAGCGAGAAGCAGGAGCCGGATCATTCCAAGATTCTGACGGGCGTACCGCTATACCGCACCTCTGGGCGGCTATCGTGGCAACCGGGAACAGGAAGAATGGAAAGGGACTACCTGTATGACAGATCAACCAACGTCTGACGTACCTGAGGCAGACTCCGACTCTCGTGCCTGGGCCGTCGCCGCTCACCTCCTGCCCTGGGTCGGGGTCGGGTTCCTGGGTCCACTCATCGTGTGGCTCATCAAACGAGAAGAGAGTCCGTTCGTGGAGGAACACGCTCGCGAGGCGCTCAACTTCCAGATCTCGTTCCTGATCTACATGATCGTTTCCGCCCTCTTGATGCTCGTCATCATCGGGTTCTTCCTCTTCATTGGAATAGGGATCTTCGGGTTCGTCGTCATGATCATCGCTGCTGTCAAGGCAGCGAACGGCGAGCGGTATCGCTATCCGTTGACGATCAGGTTCATCAGCCCAAAGACCCCGACAGCGTGACCCGGGCAGTCGACATCCCACTGTGGATCAAGGTCGTCGCCGTCGCGATCGTCGCTCTTCTTGCGACTGCCGTCGTCGGGGGGATGTTCCTCTACTGAGGGTCAGACACCCATCGCACGACCGATGATCTCCTTCATGATCTCGGTCGTTCCACCATAGATGGTCGACACCCGAGCATCGAGGTACGCCTGAGCGATCGGGTACTCCATCATGTACCCGTAGCCACCGTGCATCTGAACGCCCACGTCGACGACCCGCCGCAGCATCTCGGTCGTCCACCACTTCGCTTCGGCAGCCTGCTCGATGGTCAACTCGCCAGCGACGTGGGCCTCGAGCAACCGATCGACGAACACCCTGGCGATGTCGACCTCGGTCTTGGCTTCGGCGAGCACGAACCGGTTGTGCTGGAAGCGTCCGATCGGTCTTCCGAACGCCTTGCGCTCCTTGGCGTAGTCGATCGTCATCTCGAGTGCCGCTTCGGCACCAGCAACAGCACCGATGGCGATCGACAGGCGCTCCTGGGGGAGGTTGGCCATGAGTTGGAAGAAGCCCATCCCCTCATCACCGAGCCGGTTGGTCACCGGCACCTCTACGTCGTTGAAGAAGAGTTCGGCCGTGTCCTGTGCATGGAGACCCATCTTGTCGAGGTTGCGGCCCCGCTCGAACCCATCCATGGCGTCCTCGACGACGAGCAGGGTGAGGCCACCGTGGGGATCCTCTCCCGTTCTCACCACGACGATCACCAGATCAGCGTTGATGCCGTTCGTGATGAACGTCTTGGAGCCGTTGACGACGTAGTGGTCGCCCTCGCGCCGTGCGGACGTCGCGATCCCGGCAAGATCGGACCCGGTTCCCGGCTCCGTCATCGCGATCGCCGTCATCAGGTCTCCGTTTGCCAGACCGGGCACCCAGCGCTGCTTCTGCTCGGGCGTGCAGTAGGTGAGGAAGTATGGGACACAGATGTCGTTGTGGAGTGTGATACACATCCCCGACGACCCGGCAGTGGATCCGGTGAACACTTCGTCGATCACCGCGTTGTAGCGGAAGTCGTCCACACCGCCACCACCGAACTCCTCAGGGATCGACATTCCGAGCAAACCGACCCGCCCGGCCTTGCGGAACATCTCCTTGTCGACTTTGCCTGCCGCTGCCCACTCCTCGTGGAAAGGCAGGATCTCAACCTCGAGGAACTGCTGCACGGAAGCTCGAAACAGGTCATGCTCGGTTTCAAAGATCGTGCGCTTCATAGGCGGTGCTCCTCAACTCGGTTCGGTCACATGAACGCTACTTGCTCCACGCACCATCGATCCACCCAGACAAAGAGGCACCGGTGTGAACCCGTGGGTTCACACCGGTGCCTTCTCGCTGTTACCTATGTCAGGACGATCCGAGTTGCTGCAGGTCGTCTGGGCTGAGACACCCCATCACGAGATCGAACATCTGATCGGATGCTTCGGCACTCTCCGCTGCAGCGCTGTCGAACGCCCCTCGGGCCATCGCCGACATCATGTCGTCGCTGAGGCCGTCACGGATACAACCGAGGCCCTCTTCGGAGACCCCGCTCGACTCGAACTCCTCCATCACAACGTCTCTGAAATCAACACACTTGGTCATCACGGTCACCATCACATCGATGTCGGCCTCGGTCAGATCGACGTCCGATGGGTCGGTGCCCGCCTCGATCGAGGCAACATCGAGGCCGAGTTCGTTCAGCCTGGTGCTGCCCATCTCCTGGACGAGGCTGGAGCCGAAGCACGCCGCCGTCTCTTCCCCGCCGAACGGGCCGCCGGGATCAACATCGGCAGCCATCGACTTCGTGATCGCATCGGCGAGCTCCTTGTCGGCCCCACTCAACGAGTCACCACCCGAATCGCTGCTGCTACACGCAGCGGCAACGAGCGCCAGTACACCAATCAGTATGAGAATCCGTTTCCCCATGCCCTTCTCCCTTACTAAGAATCACGCAACCCTAACCGAATATGTCGCGGGAACGGGTCTTGTGTGCGTACGTGGCACGGTACCTCGTCGCTGTGCTGCAGGTCCCACCGACAGATGGGTTCATACCCCCTGGGGGTATACTTGGGGTGTGAATATTCCAGACACAGACCGCGACGACATCATCAGGCGTCTCCGGCGCGTAGAAGGCCAGATCCGTGGCGTCCAGCAGATGATCGAGGATGAACGGGAGTGCAACGACATCCTCACGCAGTTCGCTGCTGCGAACCGTGCCCTCTCGAGGGCCGGATTCAAGTTCCTCTCCGCGACCATGGACCAGTGCCGGCTTCACCCGGACGAGGCAGACGAGTCCGGGTACACGTACGAGACGCTCGAAAAGATGTTCCTCAGACTCGGCTAGCCACCACGAGTTGGTTGGCGTGACCGGCGAGGACTACGGCGAGACGAGTTGACCCTTGTAGTTCTCGAGGTCGTCGTAGATCACCGTGGCCTGAAACCCGGCTGCTTCGAGGAAGCCCGCAACGATCGACGCGCGGTACCCGCCCTGACAATGGACGAGGACATCTCCGCTCACGTACGCCGACGGGTTCACCGCGACCTCCGCGAGGTGAACGAGTGTGGCTCCAGGGATCACACCCATGAGATGCTCGACCGGGTCACGAACGTCGAGCACGGTGCCCTTCGCCCCCTCGAGTTCGTCGAAGGTGATGAACGGTGTCGTCGCGAGCGGTCCGTCGGCCATGAGATCGAGACTGTCGGGTTCGATCCTCCCGACGATGGCGTCCCAGCCGATCCGGAGGAGATGCACACGGGCCTCTTGAACCTCGGACTTCTTTCCCACCAGAGCAACGGGGGAGTTCCACTCGAGCGTCCAGCCCATGTACACGGCATCGTCGGTCGA
>JAJRYI010000337.1 GCA_024275815.1 Actinomycetes bacterium
CGTTCACCGTTCACCGAAGGCCGACAAGCGAGGCGCCAGCCGAGCACACCGACAGCCGACAGCGGGCGAGCGCAGCGAGCCCTTACTTCCTCGCTGCCGCAGCGGCCTTTCTCGCGGCGATCGCCATGAGGTCCCAGACGGGAGCGAACGGTGGGGCGTAGGCGAAGTCGACCCACTCGAGGTCGGTCGCGGTCATCCCCTGCCATATGGCGGAAGCGAAGACATCGATACGTTTGCCTGCACCCGGGCCACCGACGATCTGGGCACCAAGGATCGTCCCCGTGCCACGCTGGACCGTCAACCTGATCGTCATATCGCTCGCGTCCGGCATGTAGTGGGCAGCGGTCAATCCGCCGACCGTCGCTACGACCGCGTCGATCCCCGCCGCTTCGGCATCCTCGGGACGGACACCGGTCACAGAGACCTCCAGGTCGTGGAACCGGGTGATCGCTGTTGCGAGGACACCGGGGAACGACGCGTCGCCCCCCGTCATGTTGATGCCTGCGATCCGGCCCGTCTTGTTCGCAACAGTCCCGAGATGAAGGTTCACCATCTCCCCGGTGACCCGGTGTCGAACCTCGGCGCAGTCACCCGCCGACCACACACCCTCAGCGCTCGTCAGCTGATGGTCGTCCACCACGATGGCGCCCGACGCTCCGAGCTCGATGCCTGCCTCCCCCGCAAGCTCGGACACCGGCCTGCCGCCAACGGCGAGGACGACGACGTCGGCATCGATCGATTGACCGCCCGCACGAACCCCGCTGACACGACCGTCACCCTCGATCCTCTCAACCATCACACCGGTGAGGACACGCACGTTGCGTCTCTCTATGGCCTCGACGACCCCGACCGAGAGGTCCGCATCGAGCGTACGAGCCATGATCGAGGGAAGCGCCTCTACCAACGTCACCGTCCAGCCACGTGCCTCGAAAGCCTCTGCGACCTCGATACCGATGTAGCCGGCACCGACGATGACGATGCTGCCCAGTCCGGCCTCAGCGACGGACCGCAACGCCTCAGCATCGCCGAGCGTACGTAACGTGTGCACACCCTCGAGATCGGCTCCCGGCATCGGCGGCACGAAGGCGCGGGCTCCCGTCGCGATGAGCAACGTGTCGAACCCGGTCTCGCTCGTCGTGTCATCGTCGTGGTTCCTCACTTCGACGACGCGACGGTCGAGGTCGATCGCCATCACCTCGTGACGCAACCGAAGGTCGATGCCGGCTTTGGCGAACTGCTCAGGCGTTCTGGCGATGAGTTTGTCGATCGGGTCGACCTCACCTGAGATGTAGTACGGCTCGCCACATGCGGCGTAACTGGCGAACCCGGTCTTCTCGAACGCGACGACGTCGAGTTGCCTGTTCCGCCGTCTGGCTTGACTGGCCGCCGTCATCCCTGCTGCGTCCGCTCCAATGACCACCAATCGCTCTGTCATGACCGTTCCCATCGTCGGTTCCAATCCATCGCCCGAAAGATATATCGCGCCCGGTTTCCACACTCAGTACAGCGGAACTACCGACACGAAACAGTGGTCTCCCGTCGACGTAGCCCAACCGGGCAGGTACCGTTTCTCACTCCGGCCGGGACGAGGAACTATGCCAGGATCAGACGCAGTCAACATGCCCGATGGGCGGGACCTTCTCCGTACGATGGGGTGGGTTCCCCTCCCGTTCTCGTGTATCGGGTTGGCGCGCAAGACGGGAGAGGTCCAGGGCAACAACATCTGGTCGTGGATCATCCTCGTGCCCTGGTCGTCGAACGGGAAACCGTGGATCGACGGCACCGAAGTCGTGCCCGCTTCGCTCAAGACGGAGGACCAGGAGCGCGAGCAGATGTTCGCCAAGATGCGAACGATTCTCGACGATCGCTACGGCGAGTCGGTTGCGAACAAGGCCGTCGACGACCTCATCGCCGAGATCTTCGACGAGTCCTGACCCGATCCAACGGCGGAACTCACCCCATCGACGACGGTGACGTGTTGCGTGATCGACGCGCCGCAGCCGTGTTGAACGCTGCTGCCACGACGACCATCGATGTCAGGACGATCAACGGCACCGTGTAGGAACCGAACCCGTCTCGCATCACGCCAACCAGCCATGGTGTCAGTCCTCCCACGACGGCGGCAGCGGCCCACTGCTTGCCCATGATCGCCCCGTAGTCCTCACCCGAGTACCAACCATTCATGATCACGGCCCTCGTCGGCAACAGGATGCCGAAGAAGATGCCGAACAGGACGAAGAACGCCACCATGGAGATGGCAGTTGACCCGGTGACGGCCAGCACCATGGATACGACGATCCCTGCACAGGCGATCGTGAAGAGCGTCGTCGCGGCGATGCGCTCTGCCGCCCTCGGCATGAGGTATCGGCCCGGAAAGGTGAGCAGTCCTGAGATCCCGGCGAGGATCGCGACCAGACCGACATCGAAGCCCTGCTCCTCGAAGACAGCAACACGGTGGAAGATCACCGAGTTCATCACTGCGAACGTCAGGACGACGGCAAGCGTCAGGTATGCAAGACGGTGATCCCCGGTGAACCGGGACCACCGCACGCGCTCGAGGCTGTAGTCACGGTGCTGCCCCGGCTTGTGACGCGGGTACACGGTGCTCGCTGCGAGTCCCGCAACGAGAAAGACGACGCCGAGGACAGCTGCCGTCATCCGCCAGCCGAAGGCCTCGAGGAGTGCACCGGTCGCAGGCACGAAAAGGGGACCTGCAAGGCCTGCGACCAGGCTGAGCAACCCGATCGCCTTGTTCCGGTGACCGTCGGTGACCCACTGTCCCATCGCTACGTAGGCAGGTTCGTACAGGGTCATCCCTGCAGCGGGGCCCAGGAGGAACCAGAACGCAGCAAGGACGAGCCACGGTGTTTGGGCCACAGCGAACAGGAACATCGCAGCCGCACCGAGCCCTGCGCCGGCAACGGTGAGGCCCCGAACCGAGTGGTCGTCTGCGTACCTGCCGATCTTGGGAGCGAGCAACCCTGCGATCACCGCAGACCCACCGAACGCTGCCGAAAGGAGTGAGATGGAGAAGTCGCCACCCGCTGCTCTCTCCGTGAGGAGCACAGACATCGCGTAGAGGGTCACGCCGAACGCGACCATGACGAACAGCGACATCGCCAGTATCGAACGGCGCGGGTAGGTGGAA
>JAJRYI010000338.1 GCA_024275815.1 Actinomycetes bacterium
GGACGGGAGAAAGAGCCCGGCATCACGGCGCGACACAGCGGATCCAGACTGAAGGGGGACGGGAGCGCTGAAGCGAGATGTCAGCCGAGGGTGACTTCGACCACTCCGGCTATCTCTTCGGCGATCGAGGTTGCCTCGGACTCGGTCGGCGCCTCGACCATCACGCGGATCAACGGTTCGGTTCCCGAGGGGCGAACGAGAATCCGGCCGCGGTCGCCCAGTTCCCGCACGTAATCGGCGATCGAAGCCTGGATGGCTCTGTCGGTGTCCCATCCATCCTTGGCCGCCACCCGGACGTTCACGAGTACCTGGGGCAACTCTGACATGACCGTGCGCAGTTCGCGGAGTTCCTTGCCCGTCGCCGCCATGACCTCCATCAGCCGTAGAGCCGTGCGCAACCCATCGCCGGTCGAACGATCTTCGAGGAGGATGTGTCCCGACTGTTCACCTCCGACGATCGAGCGTGTCCGGCGCATGGTCTCGACGACGTTCCTGTCACCAACGGGGGTGATCTCGACGTCGATTCCGAGACGTTCCATAGCCTGGATGAATCCGAGATTCGACATGACCGTCGCAACCACAGTGTTCTTCTCCAGCTTGCCACGCTCGTGCTGCCACTGCGCGAAGATCGCCATGATGACGTCACCGTTGACGATCGCGCCGTCCTCATCGACGGCTATCAAGCGGTCGGCATCCCCGTCGAATGCAAGGCCGACTCTGCCTCTTGCCTTCACAGCGAGTGATTCAGGGTGGGTGGCCCCGACACCGAGGTTGATGTTCATACCGTCCGGATTGGCGCCGATGATCTCGACGGTCGCTCCCACCTTCTCGAACAGCGCCGGAGCGGCGAGGAACGCTGCTCCGTTCGCACAGTCGACGACGAACTCGAGACCCCGCATCGAGTAGTCGACGGTTTGGCTGACCTTGTCGACGTATCGGGTGATCGCATCACTCATCGTTGTCTGGATCCCGACGTTTCCCGCCACAGGACGGCGGTATGGCTCAGAGGAGAAGTAGCGGTGCTCGATCCTGAGCTCGCGCTCTTGGGAGATCTTGGCGCCGTCCTTCCCGAAGAACTTGATGCCGTTGTCCTCGGCGGGGTTGTGTGACGCCGAGATCATGACGCCGTACACCGCTCCGGTGTCTCGCGCCAGGCGAGAGACGGCCCCAACAGGCAGGATCCCGAGATCGACCGTGTCGATGCCGATGGAGTTGAACCCGGCTGCAACAGCGGACCCAAGCATCGGACCGGAGCGACGCGTGTCGCGTCCGATCACCGCATGCCCTTCAACGGAGTCCCCTGCAGCACGGGCAAGGTCGAAGGCGAGTTCGGGTGTCAGCTCAGAGTTCGCGACACCGCGAACACCATCCGTCCCGAACAATCGTTGTGATTCAGTACCCATTCGTATCCGTACCCCCGGGCCACATACGCCGCGGCGGTCGTCAGGCTAACGCTTGGTGAACTGAGGTGCTCGGCGGGCCTTGCGGAGACCGTACTTCTTGCGCTCGACACGACGGGAGTCACGCGTCAGCATGCCTTCCCTCTTCAGTGCCGGACGAAGCTCTGGATCGATGGCGATCAGGCCTCTGGCGATCCCGAGACGCAACGCATCGCTCTGACCCGTTGTGCCTCCGCCTTCGAGCGTCGCATTGACGTCGTAGCGGCCCTCGAGATCGGTGATCTTGAACGCCTCATGAACACGACGGCGCAGCTCAGGATCGGGGAAGTAGTCGGCGAGGGTGCGGCCGTTGAGTGTGTACTCGCCGGTTCCGTCATAGAGACGGACACGAGCAACGGAACTCTTCCTACGGCCGGTGGCTTGTACGAGCGGCTTTGGCTTTGCCATCAGGCTTCAACCTTTCGATACTTGAGCGCGAGTGGTTCTGGCATCTGCGCCGCATGCGGGTGGTCTGGCCCGGCGTAGACCTTGAGCTTCCTGAAGATCTGGCGTCCAAGGCGGTTCTTCGGGAGCATGCCGCGCACTGCGGCTTCGATGAGTCGCTCCGGGTGATCCTTTCGGACCTTCGAGAGCGTTTCTGCCCGCAGACCGCCGGGGTACCCCGAGTGCCGGTAGTAGATCTTCTCGATCTCCTTGTTCCCCGACACGTAGACCTTCTCAGCGTTCACGACGATGACGAAGTCGCCCCCGTCCATGTGAGGTGCATATGTGGGCTTGTGCTTGCCACGGAGGATCTGGGCGATCTCCGACGAAAGTCGGCCCAGCGGTACGTTGTCGGCGTCGATGACGTACCACGAACGGTTGATGTCGCTTGCCTTCGGTGAGAAGGTTCTCTGCAGCTTTGGCTTCATGAGGTGACTGTCCCTAGAAAATGGCGTGAAGGAGCATCCCCCGATGTGGGAGACGAAGCCACATGGTATCGGATTCCGGTGAGTAACGGCCAAACGGCACGCGTCAACCAGTACCGTCGCCCTCCCGGTTCGACGAGACCGCCTGACCCACGATATCAGCTTCAGTGACATCGTTGGTGTCCGCCGGCAGGGGTGAAGCGTCCTTGTTCTGGGTCAGACGAAGTCGTCGAGTGTCCCGGTGATCACGGGGGCGTCGCAACCCAGCTCGGACGTGGGAGCGGTTCGTCGTCGTAGGCAACAGCCACCAGAGCGAGTCCATGGGGAGGGGCGACACCTTTGGAGCGGCTCCGATCGAGAGACTCGAGGATCTCGGGAACATCCGACGCCTCGATGTTCCCGCGGCCGACCTCGACGCAGAGAGCGACGATGGACCGCACCATCTGATGGCAGAACGATCTTGCGCCGATCGACAGATCGATACGGTCACCCTTGCGACGCCACCGAGCCCAGAACACCTCGCGGATCAACGACCGGTCCTCCAGGCGTCGGCAGAACGCTGCGAAGTCGTGTTCTCCGACGAACGCTGCCGCGGCGACGTTCATGGCATCGACGTCGAGCGGGTCGGCCACCGTCCACACGGATGCCGCCGAGAGAGGATCGTGTACCTCGGCGTTCCTGATGCGATACCGATACGCCCTCCCGGTAGCAGAGAAGCGAGCGTGAAAGTCGTCGGAGACCTCGACGAGTCTGTGGACGGCGATCTCAGGGGCGAGGCGGCTGTTGAGGGACCGCATCACGTAGCCCGTGTCGAGTGTCGGGCAACAGAACGAGACGACCTGCTCGGTGGCGTGCACTCCCTTGTCCGTTCTTCCCGCCACGAACGTTCCGGCGCCACCTGTGTGTGGCTCCAGGGCTTCTTCCAGCTCTCCCTGCACGGTGCGGACGTTCGGTTGTCTCGCATATCCGTGGAACCTGGACCCGTCGTACGCGAGATCCAACCGGTACGTCGGCATCGTCAGAAGATCCGGAGGCTCGACAGGATCGTTTGCACGATGACCAGGAGCACGTATCCGCCGATCGCTGCACCGAACGCCTTCTCGATCGCCAGATCCGCGACGTACGACATCCCGTTGGCGACGACGACCACGAACCACGCGCCGCCGATGACGAGCACCAGGGCCGGAGACGATACGAACAGGTTCATGAAGATGATGATCAAGACCGTCGGGTAGGCAAAGCCCGTGATCCGCAGGACCGGTGCGTATGTTCCGTGACCTTCGAAGAGGTACCGCGACACGCCGTACACGGCCCCGGAGTAGATGACCCAGAAGAAGAACCCGTTGATCACCAGCGAAACGAGGCGGATCGGGTTGATGAGGTCACCGATCGACGATCCGGTACCGAGAGCGAGAAGAACCTGGGTGCCGGCAACCAGGATCGCTGCGTCCCCGGTAGCGCGATCGTTGAAGTCCATCCACACGAAGGCATCGCGATCGAGACGGATCGCCTGCAAGAATCGGTTGAGCACAACTCCCACCACGCCTCCTGGGGTCTGCTTCGTCTCAGACTACCGTCCGACACTTCTGAAGCCCTCCTGAAGGCATTGCCAAGTCAGCACATCAGCAATCCTCAGGAGAACGCGAGTATGATGCGCGAGGTACGGGCCATCGGTCCGTTCAACGGTGCAACGTACACAGCGCGAGGAGGATGCGATGGGCAAGAAGGTCGACCCAGATCAAGTAGCTCTCAACCGAAGACGATTCCTGAAGACGGCAGGCTTGGCAACAGTCGGTGGAGCGACTCTCGCCATCGCCGGTTGCTCGGCGAACGATGCAAGCGATGCCGCTGCGGCCAACGATCTCCCCGAGATCACCTGGGACATGGCCACGAGCTGGCCGCGTGGTCTCGACACGATCTTCGGCGGCGCAGAGGTCTTCTCCGAGGCTGTAGGCCTCATGACGGGCGGCAAGTTCACCATCAACCCCCGCGAAGCTGGAGAGCTGGTCGGTGGCCTCGAGGTCCTGCCATCGGTGCAGGAGGGTGGCGTCAAGGCAGGCCATACCGCCTCGTACTACTACATCGGCAAGACGCCGGTGACCGCGTTCGGAACTGCGCTCCCATTCGGTCTCACCTACCGCCAGCAGAACTCCTGGCTGTACGAAGGCGGTGGGCTCGAGACGATGCAGGGTCTCTACGCGGAGAAGTTCAACATCATCCAGTTCCCTGCGGGCAACACCGGGACGCAGATGGGTGGATGGTTCAACAAGGAGATCAAGGGCGTCGGAGACCTCCAGGGCCTCAAGATGCGGATCCCCGGCCTCGGTGGCAAGGTCATGGAGAAGCTCGGCGTTCTCGTCCAGGTCCTCCCCGGTGGTGAGATCTTCCAGGCTCTCCAGACGGGTGCGATCGATGCCACGGAGTGGGTTGGACCCTACGACGACACGAAACTCGGTTTCGATGAGGTCGCGAAGTTCTACTACTTCCCGGGATGGTGGGAGCCGGGACCGACCCTCGAGGTCCAGATCGGTCTCAACGAGTGGAACAACCTGCCGGAGGAGTACAAAGCGATCATCGAAGCCGCGGCGTATCTCGCGAACTCGACGATGATGGCTCGCTACGACGTCCGGAACCCCGAGGCTCTCAAACAGATCCTTGCGAATCCGAACGTCACCATCCTGCCGTTCCCCGATGAGGTCATGGAGGCTTCTGCAGCGGCTTCTGAGGAGCTCTTCGACGAACTCAAGGCACAGGACACCGATTTCGCATCGGTGTTCGCCGACTGGGACAAGTTCCGCAAGGAGAGCTACGCATGGATGGGGCTCGCAGAGCTCGCCATGCTCAAGACGAGCTCGATTCAGGCGGAGTAGCGTCAGGAACTACACACATCAACGACAGAAGGGGCGGCCTGGAGGCCGCCCCTTCTTCGTGAGACTCTTGACGATGAACCAATGATCGACGCATGAAACCGTCCACAGCGTTCGATGAGGGAGAGCAGCCTAGGTCTGTTTCAGCTTCACGAGGCGCGGGTCGAGAGTTGCCTAACCCCCGCCGGCTCTCGAGAGTTGGATGAGCCAGTCGACGGTTATCGGGAAGATCATGACGATGACGAGGGCCACGCCCTGGAGCGCCATGAAGGGCAGAGCACCCTTGTGGATGTCACCCGTTTTGACTTCAGGCGGCGCGACGCTCTGGAGATAGAACAACGAGAACCCCACCGGCGGCGAGATGAACGCCATATTGAGGTTGATCGCGACGAGGACGAGGAACCACACGAGGTTTATGTACAGTGCAACGGCTGCCGGGATGAAGATCGGCATCGCTATGAAGGTGATCTCGATGAACTCGAGGTTGATACCCAGGACCCATATGGCGATCATCGATACGATGATGAACCCCCACTTGCCACCGGGGATACCTGTCAGCCATCCGGTGATGAGTTCCTGGCCGCCGAGCCGATCGAACACCAGAGCGAAGAACGTCGAAGCGAACAGGATCATGAGCACGAGTGCGGTGATGTCTGCAGTCGCTCTTCCGGATCCCTTGATGACCTTCCAAGACAGGTTCCGATTCAAGAACGCGAGGAACGCGGCACCGAACGCACCGACCGCACCCGCCTCGGTCGGGGACGCGAACCCAAAGAAGATGCTGCCGAGCACCGCAAAGATGAGGAACAGCGGAGGCACCACGGCCACGAGTGCCTTGCGCGCCAGTGCCCAGCCCTCATGCGTCCGTTCCTCGGCAGGCATCGGCGGTGCCTTCCACGGTTGGACGACGGCGACGACGAACACGTAGATGCCGTAGAGGCCGGACAGGATGATGCCCGGGATGAGGGCACCGAGGAAGAGGTCACCCACCGAGACCCCTGCTACACCGGCGAGGAGCACGAGGACGAGGCTCGGCGGGATCAGCTGGGCCATGGTCCCCGAACCGACGATGGCACCTGTCGCGAGTTTGTGGTCGTAGCCGTGTCTCACCATGACGGGGAGAGCAAGCAATCCCATGACGATCACCGTTGCAGCGACCACACCGGTCGCAGCGGCAAGCAGCGTGCCGACGAAGACGACGGTGAGGGCGAGGCCGCCGGGGACCGGGCCGAGGATCATCGCGATCGTCGTCAGGAGTTCCTCAGCGAGACCAGAACGCTCGAATATGGCCCCCATGAAGACGAAGAAGATGATCGCAAGCAACGTGAAGTCCGACATCGCACCGAACCAGCGGTTCGGCAGGAGGCGTAAGAAGTTCGCGTCGATGACGTTGAACACGAGGCCCAGAA
>JAJRYI010000023.1 GCA_024275815.1 Actinomycetes bacterium
CGATCTCGCACGACGACCTCGCCGCACGCGGAGCCTCCCTCGACCCGTCGGACCCGATCAACATCCAGTACACGTCCGGGACCACCGGGTTCCCCAAGGGTGCAACGCTCAGCCACACCAGCATCCTCAACAACGGCCGCTTCGTCGGGATGAGCTGTGGCTACACGAACGAGGACCGGGTGTGTATCCCCGTCCCGTTCTACCACTGTTTCGGGATGGTCCTGGGGAACATGGCGTGTTCGACTCACGGGGCGACGATCGTCGTACCGTCACCCACCTTCGACCCCAAAGCAGTGCTCGAGGCGGTCAACGACGAACGGTGCACGTCGCTGTACGGGGTTCCAACCATGTTCATCGCAGAGCTCGCCGACCCGGACCTTCCTGGCGTCGACACGTAGAGTCTGCGCACCGGCATCATGGCGGGGTCGCCGTGCCCCATCGAGGTGATGCGCGACGTCATCGGGAAGCTCGGCATGGACGAGGTCACCATCGCCTACGGGATGACCGAGACGGCCCCCGTTTCGACCCAGACGGGTAAGGAGGACTCGATCGAGCATCGCGTCTCGAGCGTCGGGAGGGTCGGCCCCCACATCGAGTCCAAGATCATCGACCCCGACACCGGCGAGATCGTCCCTCGCGGGGAACGCGGCGAGTACTGCACCCGTGGCTACCACGTGATGCTCGGCTACTGGAACGACCCGGAGCGCACCGCCGAGGCGATCGACGCCGACGGCTGGATGCACTCGGGTGACCTCGCAACGATGGACGACGACGGCTACGTCAACATCGTGGGACGGATCAAGGACATGATCATCCGCGGTGGGGAGAACATCTACCCCCGTGAGATCGAGGAGTTCCTCTACACCCATCCAGACATCGTCGATGCCCAGGTGATCGGTGTGCCCGATGAGCGTTACGGCGAGGAGCTCATGGCGTGGATCCAGCTCGCCCCGGGAGCCGACGTCACCGAGGACGATGTCAAGGAGTACTGCCGGGGCCAGATCGCCCACTTCAAGATCCCGCGCTACGTCAAGTTCGTCGGCGAGTTCCCCATGACCGTCACCGGCAAGATCCGCAAGGTCGAGATGCGTGAGAAGTCGATCGCCGAGCTCGGTCTCGAAGCTGTGGCGGCGACCGAAACGGCGTAGCCCCGTCGCCCTCTCAGAGGGCGAGGACCCCTTCGACCTGGCGGATGAGGTGGAGACGCATCCTGGTGACCTCCGATGTCCCGTCGAGGAGCTTCTCGGTCTCGGTGAGCATGTCGGTGAGTGTCACGACAGACACGTTCGGATCGGATGTGGCGTCCCCGATGTTGGACTGCCACCCCATCATGATGTCCGTCGTCCCGTCGGCGAGGGCGTTGACGGCACCGAGGGCGAGACGCCCGGCGATCATGCGGTCGTGGAACGTGGGGTGACCGCCACGGATCAGGTGGCCGAGGACGATGGGGCGGATCGTGACGTTCTCGAGGTCGGCGATGCGGGACTGGAGGTGCTCTGCAAGGAGCAGCGTCGGTGTCGGGACGCCCTCGGCTTTGATGATGAGCACACGCCGTTTGGAACGGTCGTCGTCGAA
>JAJRYI010000339.1 GCA_024275815.1 Actinomycetes bacterium
GTCGCCGACGCCATCGCCAAACAGGAGCCACTGTGGAAGCCCGGGGCCGCCCACGGCTATCACACGATCAGCCTCGGGTGGTATGAATCCGAGCTCCTGCGTAGGGTCGACCCGCAGCACAGGACCGTAGGACGGTACTTCGCCGACGAGGTCGCTGGTCCACTCGATCTCGAGTTCTACATCGGTCTTCCCGACGAGGTCCCGGACAGTAGGATCGCGGAGATCCAGGCCAAGTGGTACCGCACGAGGATGATGTTCAACCTCTCGAAGCTGCCGGGCAAGTTCGTCAAGGACTTTCTCAACCCCAAGACCATCACGGCGAGAACGTTCGCGAACCCGAAGGTTCTTGGTTCGCCGGTTCGCTACAACGAGCGGGCGATGCGAAGCATCGAACTGCCTGCATCCAACGGGATCGGCGAAGTTCGCTCGATCGCCAAGGCGTACGGTGTGTTCGCATCCGGTGGTAGGGAACTCGGGATCTCACCCGGGACGATGGGTGAGTTGCTGGCCCCCGCGGTGGCTCCGCCCGGTGGCACGATGGATCTCGTTCTGCACATGGACACGAGCTACTCGCTCGGCTTCTCGAAGCCGTCGGTCGCCAACAACTTTGGCTCCTCGGCTGCTGCCTTCGGAACGCCGGGCGCCGGTGGCTCCTTCGGATTCGCCGACCCGGATCTCGAACTCGGGTTCGCCTACGCGATGAACCGTCTCGACTTCTACCTACCGACCGATCCACGGGAACGGCGCCTCAGCGAAGCAGCGATCGACAGCGCCAGGGCACACACGTAACTGCCGGCTCGGCACCAGGAGGAGGCTCGGCGACGGGCACATCAGCGGTGGGCGGCGAGATCCACCGTATCTGCGTGGTGTGGTCCCGGTGTCGGCTGGAGCCGGTCGAGTGTGATGGACAGTTCGATCGTGTCACGGTCCATCTTCAACGGTGACATGGGTGCCGACACGAGCACTCTGCTGCCGATCATCAGTTCGGCAGCATCGAATCTGTGGTCGAGGGTGATTGCATCGCCCTCGGTTTCAGGACAGGTGTCGACGCACGTGGCGCATCCGATGCACGCGAACGGATCGAACGAGATCTCGATGATGCCGCCGAACTGCTCCAACGTCAGAGCACCCGATGGGCATACCGGGATGCACTCCTCACAGAGGGTGCATGTGGATGCGTCGATCCTCACGATGCCGGTGCAGGCAGTCTCAGATGAGAGTGACCCGTCGGCAGTGTGGGTGATGTCTGCGAGAGCGAGGAAGACCTCAGCGTCGCGGAACGATCCGAGGCGGTGGGCAGCGTCGTTGCCGATCGCCTTCGGGATCGAATCCCCGGCCCTGTCGCGCACCATGGCTGTTGGCAGACCGGCTCCATCGAGGAGCTTCCTTGCAGTGCTCCTGCGGGGAGCGAGGATGTCGTCGTTGCCGATGCTGCACCCCGATTCGCCACAGGTCGGTGCTGCAACGGCCCCCGCCCCGAGTACGAGCGGAGCGATGAGCCAACCGATCGTGAGCATCCCGGTACACGGCACCTCGACGGGGAACCAGCCATCGACTGGTAGTCGAGGCTGTGCGTCGCGGCAGCGGAACTCGATCCCGATGGCATCGGCCGCTGTATCGACCATCGCCCTGATCTGCGCCGATACCTGATCCTCGGCAATCGTCGGGTTGGCTGTTGCAGCCGTTGGGCATGTCGTGATGCAGATACCGCAGGCAACACAGGCATCGACGTCATGTGCGACGCCACCTGGGCCACACTCCAACGCGGAGGCGGGACATGTCGCGGCGCAGAGCCTGCATCCGTGTCCTGCCGAACACAGGGACCTGTCGATCCAAGGTACGCCAACGCACTGGGGGGCGCTGAGTGAGAAAAAACGACTTCTCCATACCGACTCGGGCCAACGGATCTTGGCATGTTCCCGGTGAGTGCTGTCGAAGGTAGCGTGTCGTGCTGCTGCCCCCGCTGCAAGGATCTCCATCTGATCGAGTGAAGGCATGTCACCCAGCGCCACGATGGGGACGCTGAGCGGGTCGACGCCGGTGTCGCCGATGGCACCTTGTACGAAGCCAAGGTCGAACTCACCGAGATGCAGGATGATCGCCTCAGCGTCGCGCCCCCCCGTGCTGGCAAGTTTCGTCGGATCGCTGCAGAGACCGGCAACCGCGACTACCGGCGTATAGAGGTAGTCCGATCGAGGTACAGGCGTGCCGTGGTCGGCGCAGACGATGAGCGTCATCTGGACGGCTCCAATTTGGCCACTTCCTCAACGAGGAACCGGGCAATACCCCGGTCGTGGTGGACGAAGGACGCAACCGCCGGCCCGAGCGTGGAGTAGAACGGTACCGGGTTCATGTGTGTGATCTGGTCGACGAATTGTGGGAGCTGGGTATCTAGGTAGCGATCGAGGAACGTCACCTGGCTGGTCAGGGTCGCCTCGAGGCGCCGGTGTTTCCTTACTGCCCTGGCGTCTGCTTCCCGTGCACACAGCACCGACATGATCTCGAGTTCCATCGACACGTCGTCGAGTGAGTCCGATATCGCGCCGGTTGGCTCGAGCCGGATCTCGTCGTACAACTCGGTGAGGTCTACGAGCACTTCGCCCGCCTCGCTGCGAACCGGTGCGATGGGTGACATGGCGGTACTAGACATGCCGGCCGAGAACGCGTGAACGTACTTGACATCGGCCTCGACGGCCTCGTCGATGTTGAGCACTGCCTTGCGCCAGGGACGCCACTGCTGATAGATGGCGAGATACCCGAGTCCCCCCGATCCGAGGGGCTTGCAGTCTTGGATGAGGTCTAGGAACCGTTTCGGTTGTGGAGGAAGGAACGCAGCGGCGAAGACGCGATACATGCCCTGTCGGAAACGGGCGAGATCTACGAAGTTTCCCAGTTGCTCGTTCATCGGTGATCACGCTGTCGTTTCGTGGCTTTGTTCGGGTTGGAGAAGATGCCGTACGACAAGATGGTCGGGGCTCCCAGGATGAACATCCCTGCGGCGTAGGACACGACCGGGTTGTCGCACTCGAGCCATCCAGTGCAGCCCGGCGCTATGAGGATCAGGTAGCCGGCGATCATGAGGCTCAGGAGGCCCATCGCCGGTGTTGCGATCCTTCTCGTACGTCTCGAACTGTCTCTGGTGCGACGATCGGGGACGCGCTCTTCGATACACCGGATATGGGGGTGGCCGGGGATGATGGCGCGGATGCGACTGCGAACTAGGCACGTTTCGGTGTGTAGGTGTTGGTCGGGCAGGGGGTGTGTTGGCCGCGTGTCGGGGAGTGCTCGACCGAGGACCATCGATCGTGTGATGCCCCTCATCATCGTTCTCCACTCTTTTCGAGTGTCGCGAGCCTGGCATCGACCTCGCCGTCGTCCTGCCTGGTGATCGAGAACAGGGTGTTGGAGAAGTCATCACGGGGATCTCGTGTCGAGGGCAGGGCATCCCTGCGTTGGGAGTATTCGAGGCCTCCGAGCCCTGAGTGGGACGCATGAGCAGGATCTGGCCCGTTTACCGCAGTTCCCGTGACGCCCATATACCGGTTGAATCCTGGCATTCCTACTCCCGTCAGTCGGCATGCCCATGCATTCGATGTCACCGCAGCTTCTGCTGTGGGATGCCTTTATTGCCCGCTGTCATTGCATCATGTCGGTGCGGAGTTGTGTAGCAGGAGAATCCCTACTTCATGAGTGAACAAGTAGGGAACTCCCTGAGGCCAAACGGCCCTAGTAGTCGAGTGAACACGAAGGGTTGTCTTTGGATGTCACATGCGAGCGCGTGATGAACCTGATCGGCACAGCTGTACACGCGGAGTTTCTGCGTCGAGCGGGGCTTGTTGGCCTGCACCGGGCAGGAAGTTCTTGTGTTGTCGCTGTCTCTGTACTCGAGCGTCCGCGCGCTCTGCGATCGTCATAGACACTGGGGGAATTCGGCTTGCAGCGTCCGATAGTGAACGATACCGCGCTCGCAGCAGGAGCTGGGAACACGGTCACGCTCGGTTCGGTTGGCCTGCGCCGTCCTGGACGGTTGACTGTGTGCGTCATTCTGGGCTTGCAGATATCGACGAGCCGGGAGCATCGTGGCGAGTGTGGGATCGGAAGAGCTATGAGTGAAGACGAGGTCGAAGGCGGTCCTGAGTGCCTCTGGGAGAGCAGAGAGGTCCGATGGTCGGCAACCTCGGGAATCCTGTTACTTCTCGGCTTCCTCTTCTCGATTGCCGGTGCCGGCGATGTCCTGACGACGGGCATCTACATCACCGCAACTGTCGTCGGGATTCGCTTCTTCGCTCTCGAGGGTCTCGAGATGCTCGTTGAGGATCGTGTCATCGGTATCGAGTTGCTCATGACGATCGCTGCGCTGATCGCGGGGACTCTCGGCCTCTGGGGTGAAGCGGCCTCGCTGGCGTTCCTCTACTCGATCTCGGAGGCCCTCGAGGAGTTCACCGAGGAACGTGCGAGCAACGCCATTCGGGCACTCATGGACCTCACCCCGAAAAGGGTCACTCTGGTCGATGATGCAGGTGGTCAGCGAGAGGTCGACTCCGCTGACATCGTCATCGGAGACCGGTTCCTCGTTCGACCGGGCGAGGCGGTCGCAACAGACGGTCTCGTGGTCGATGGAGCATCGGCAGTCGACGAGTCTGCGATCACGGGCGAGTCCGTGCCGGTCGACAAGATGCCCGGCGACGAGGTGTTCGCGGGCACGATGAACGCATCTGGTGCACTGATCATCGAGGCTCGTGCCACGGCCGCAGACAACACTCTCACGAAGATCGTCGATCTCGTGTCTGAGGCCCAGGAGAAGCGGGGGAGGGGAGAGGTGTGGATGCGACGGTTCTCGCGTCGTTACTCACCCGCAGTACTCGCAGGTGGTGCTGTGATCGCCGTTGCGGGCGGTCTCATCACCGGTGATTGGAGTACGTGGCTGTTGCGTTCTGCAACGGTGATCGTGGCCGCAGCGCCGTGTGCGTTGGTGATCTCTATACCGGTCACGTACGTCGCTGCAATCGGGAACGCCGGCCGACGTGGGATCCTGATCAAGGGTGGCATCCATCTCGAAGAACTCGGAGTCGTGAGTGTCATGGCGCTCGACAAGACCGGGACACTGACGGAGGGACGACCGGAGGTGACGTTGGCGATACCGGTAGATGGTGTGACAGCGGACGCTCTGCTCACCATCGCAGCCGGGATCGAGCAACGCTCCGAGCATCCTGTTGCACGAGCGATCATGCGCTACGTCGAGGACGAGCGCATGGAGATAC
Organism: Actinomycetes bacterium; assembly: GCA_024275815.1. GTDB lineage: Bacteria > Actinomycetota > Acidimicrobiia > Spongiisociales > UBA5794 > JAMBLL01. Next base: position 5,262 of record JAJRYI010000339.1, read on the forward strand.
CGGCGGTCTCGTCGTTTGAGGCCATGGTTGGTTCCGGTGCCCAGGCGACGATCGATCGTTCCGTCTACATCGTTGGATCCCCGGCGTTCATCGAGAGCAGGGGAGTAGGCATCGACTCTCTCACCGATGCCATCGTCGAGGTGCAACGCCGAGCCGCGACCGTCGTCGTGGTCGCAGATGACGTGAGAGCTCTCGGGATCATCGCGATCGCCGATCCGATCAGGGTGAACGCACCCGGTGCAATGAAAGCGTTGCACTCGATCGGCATTCGCCACATCGTCATGCTGACGGGTGACGGTCCGATCACCGCGCAGGCAGTTGCAGATCGCGTCGGTGTCGACGCGTTCCTTGCGGAACTCAAACCCCGAGACAAGGCCGAAGAAGCCGCACGGCTCAGGGAGGGCGACGGATCCGTGGCTATGGTCGGTGATGGTGTCAACGATGCCCCGGCCCTTGCAACCGCTGATGTCGGAATCGCTATGGGTGCCGCCGGTTCCGACGTCGCTCTCGAGACGGCCGACGTCGTTCTCATGAGTGATGATCTCGACAGGTTGGTCGACGCTGTATCCCTCGGGCGCCGCACACGCACCATCGTGCGTCAGAACCTCGTCCTGTCCGGCATCATCCTGGCAGCACTCGTTCCCCTTGCCCTGTTCGGACTCATTGCACTCCCGGTGACGGTGCTTGCCCACGAACTGGCGGAGTTCGCTGTCATCGGCAACGGGATGCGTGCGGCCCGCTGAACGGTGTCCCAACCCACCCGGGGTGGGGTATACTGCGATCCCAACAATCGCCAGAACTCCAGGAGGATTTCAGCAATGGCCAAGCTTCTCGATCCCGTCTGCGGGATGACCGTCGACGACACAGCACTGCGCGCACCGGGGTACGAGGACGTTGCGTTCTGCGCTCCCGGCTGTCGCACAGCCTTCCTCAACGATCCGGGTGCGTACCCGAACCGTCTCGACGGTGCCGAGCCGAAGGCCAAGATGTGCACCTGCGGGGAGAATCGTGGCGGCGAGTGCCAGTGTGGCCATAGCCACGGTGATCACAGCGATCATGAAGTTGCCGAGGCGCACGGTCACGACCACCATGAACACGGCGGGTCGCACGACACTGTTGTCGATCAGGCTGCCGAACCGGTAGCCGCCGGCTCGGGTTGCTGCGGAGGGCACGGCCACTGAGGCCGTGCCAGCCGAGTTGAGTAACGCCGCGGCGGACCAAGCCGAGGTCACCAGACGCTACGACCGTATGGCGCGCATCTACGACATCTACGACGCGCCGATGGAGTGGATGGGCACACGGAAGCGTCGGAGTCGGCTTCTCGGCGAGGCCCGTGGTTCGGTGCTCGAGGTCGGTGTCGGAACGGGAAAGAACCTGTCCCACTACCCCGATGATGTAGCGGTCACGGGTATCGACGTCTCGAGCGAGATGCTGGCCCGGGCGAAAGAGCGCGCAGGCAAGCTCCCACTCGAGACCGACTTGATCGAAGCCGACGTTCAGGACATTCCTTTCGATGATGACAGCTTCGACACGGCTGTCGGCACGTGCGTGTTCTGTTCGGTCGCGGACCCGGTACAAGGACTGCGTGAGCTCGCACGGGTGGTTCACCCGGACGGTCGGATCCTGCTCCTCGAACACGTACGGCCGCAAAGCGAGTTCCTCGGCAGTCTCGCGGACCTTGCCACGGTGCTCACACGAAGGATCTTCGGGTTCCGGGCAAACCGGCGGACGGAGGACAACGTTGCCGCGGCCGGACTCGAGATCATCGATGTGGAGCGCAGCGGCGTATGGCGGACGATCACTGCGCGGCCGGCTCATCCGAGTTCGGCAGGTGGGGACGAGGCCGGATGAATATGGCTGAGCCGCTTCTCGACGTTCGGGACCTCCGAACGTACTTCCTCACCGATGGCGGCGACGTGCGGGCTGTCGACGGTGTCTCGTTCTCGATGGAACGGGGGGAACGACTCGGTGTCGTTGGGGAGTCAGGCTCCGGTAAGTCGGTGACGGCATCGTCGATCATGGGACTCATCGAACCACCCGGTGCGATCGTCGGTGGCGAGATCCGATTCCACGGCCACGACTTGGTGACTCTCCCTGAACGAGAGATGCGCAAGATCCGCGGCAAGGAGATCGCGATCATCTTCCAGGATCCGATGACGGCGCTCGACCCGGTGTTCACCATCGGGAGCCAGATGATCGAGACCCTCAAGATCCATCGTGGCATGTCCAAGAAGGAGGCAAGGGTTGTCGCGATCGACACGCTTGGCGATGTCCACATCCCGAGGCCGGAGCAGCGTCTCGATGACTACCCGCACCAATTCTCCGGGGGGATGCGCCAGAGAGTCGTCATCGCCATGGCGCTGTTGTGCGATCCCGATCTCTTGATCGCAGACGAGCCGACGACGGCTCTCGACGTGACATCACAGGCCCAGGTCATGGATCTGATGCTCGGTCTCGCCGATGACAGGGGAACGGCCGTCATGTTGATCACGCACGATCTCGGGGGCGTCGCGGGGTTCTGCCAGAACGTTCAGGTGATGTACGCAGGCGAGATCATCGAGCGGGGACCTGCGGGACCGCTCTATCAGCAACCCGAGCACCCGTACACCCGGGGTCTTCTCGAGTCTGTGCCCAGGCTCGATGCCGATGCCCAGGACCGGCTCCACTCGATACGTGGCTCGGCACCCTCGACGACGACGCCACCACAGGGGTGCCGATTCTGGCCACGATGCGATTACGCAACCGATGTGTGCGTGGCCAACAGTCCAGATCCATGTTCGGGTCGCGGGGCCCAGGAGTGCGCATGCCACTTCGCAGGCGATCTTCAATCCAACCATGAAGTGGCCGAAGCATGACGTCCCCCCAGATGCGAACCGGGTCCGAGCGCGACGATACGAACGACGTCCTTCTGCGCGTTGAAGGCCTCACGAAGAGCTTCATGGTCCAGCGGCGCGGGATCACCCATGATGCCCAGTACCTTCAAGCAGTTGCCGGTGTGTCGTTCGAGGTGCGATCGGGGCAGACACTCAGCCTCGTCGGAGAGTCCGGCTGTGGAAAGTCGACGACGGCGCGCTGCATCCTGCGTCTCGTCGAGCCGACATCGGGCAGGATCATGATGAGGCATCAGCCCGATGGGTCCGATGTTCCTGTGTTGGTCGACATCGTGGACGCAAGCAACAAGGAGTTGCGTGAGATCCGGCGACAGGCACAGATCGTCTTCCAGGATCCCATCGCGTCGCTGAACCCGAGGATGACCGTCGAGTCGATCATCGCCGAGCCGTTGGTTGCGCATCGCGTCGGCAACCGCTCGCAACGCTCCGCCAGGGTCAAGGAGCTCCTCGAGCTCGTAGGTATGAAGACCTCCTATGCAACCCGTCACCCCCGCTCCTTCTCAGGTGGCCAACGCCAGCGGATCGGTATCGCGCGTGCCCTCGCTCTGAACCCGTCTCTCATCATCCTCGATGAGCCGGTATCGGCGCTCGATGTATCCGTCCAGGCTCAGGTTCTGAACCTTCTCGACGACCTCCAGCGGAATCTGGGCCTGACCTACCTGTTCATCGCGCACGATCTCGCAGTCGTGAGGCACGTCAGTACCGAGGTCGCGGTCATGTACCTTGGCAAGATCGTCGAGAAGGCTCCGCGCAGCGAACTCTTCGAGACACCCCTGCATCCCTACACCCACGCGCTGATGTCGGCGGTGCCGATACCCGACCCGGTCATCGAAGCCGATCGGCAGCGAGTCATCCTCGCAAGCGAGATCCCGTCTGCCGTCAACCCCCCATCTGGTTGCAGATTCCGGACCCGTTGCCCGATCGCAGATGTGCCCGGCAGGTGTTCGGAGGTGGAACCCGAGTTGCGTGAGTACGCACCGGGGCATTGGGTTGCATGCCACTTCCCACAGCCCGAAGGTTTGGAGATA
>JAJRYI010000340.1 GCA_024275815.1 Actinomycetes bacterium
AGAAGTTTGTGGGGGGTCATCGTTTGTCTCCGGTTGGTCGGTGGTGAAGGTTCCATAGGTGTTGCATGATTCTGAACGGTTCTGGAGAGCTCACCCGCCCTACTCGGCGAGCTCGACGTCTCCTGGACGCCACGTCTTGTCGAACCACGGCTCGAGGGGGCCGTACAAGCGGAAGATGGCGAAACACATCTTGCCTGCAACGGTCTGGATCCAGTTGTCCTCGTGTCCGACGGGAGCCGTCGGACCGAAGTACAGGTCGATCGAACCGTCCTCGTTCACCACAAGAGGGTCCTTCGCACCGTTCTTGGAGGAGTACGGCTGGCCGGTCTGGAGCTCGGAACGTGTCTGAGGGTCATACAGGACGACCGACCAGAAGTCGACCACAGGGATCGGGGCAGGGATGTTGAGCTTGTAGGTCTTGGAGCCGTCGAGGAACTCTCCGTCCGAAGACCGGTCGATCCCCGCGTACTGTGAACCCGTCCCAACCATCTTGAGAACCATCGCCGGCGTGTTGACCGTTGCCATGTAGAAGAAGTAGGTGCGTGCATCGAGGTTGCGGCCACCGAGGCCGTCGTCCTTGAGCCATCGGTAGTCACGACCGACGAAGGGATGCTTCCAGTAGCTTCCCTCGTATACGAACGCCTCCGGATCCCTTGCATTGAAGAACAGCGATCGAGCGGTCGCGTTGGCAACTGCGGCTGCCTCGACGAGGAGTGCCTGCATCGCCTCGTCCGGTGCGAACGCCTTGCCCTTCATGAGCCCGATGGACGCCATCAGGCCCCGCGTCTCGGGATCGATCACATCGATGGGTTCCTTCTGGATCACGTCGTCGAGTTCGGTGAAGAACTCGACGTCGTTCGAGTGGATGGTGTTGAAGTACTTCCCCGATCCCGAGATGAACTCCATCTCAGGTGGGTTGTCGGCGTCGGCGAGCGGGTAGATCTTCAGGCCGTCACGGAACATCGCCGCAGCAGCGTCGGGCTTGCCGTCTACGAGGAATCCTCGCAGGATCAACCAGTTGACGTATGAAGGTGACTTCGCAACGAAGTAACCCTCGGGAACCTCTCCCTCATGATCGGGGGGCAGGATCAGGTACTTGCCACCGGCGCCACGGTCGGGCCCCGGCGCACCCATGTCGATGACGAACCGGAACCAGGCATCGTTGACCGTGCCGGGCCCGCACTTGGGCGGTATCTCGACAACCGTCGCACCGTCACGCTCGAGATCGAGAATGGCCGACGCATAGACGGTATCCGTGTTGCCGGTCAAGAACAACGGACTCGAGTCCATGAGCTCATCGAAGAGCAGGACCTTGTTCACAGCAGTAACACCCATATCGACGTTCCCCCGTCGCATCGCTTCGATCGACGCGGCGGGGATGCAGTTGAGGAAGGTCTCGACACCGCGCATGAACACGAGGTTGTCGTACACCTTGTCTGCCGTCTCATCGGTGGGGAGACCATCGACGAACTCGAGCGTACCGATGCGCGTCTCGACACGATCGGGTGTCATGATGCTCTCGGGGATGGGAGTGTTGTAGCCCTCGGGAACTGAGAGAGGCGTTGGGTCGTCGGTCATGGTGACTCCAGTTGTTGGGATGCTCGACAAATCGTGCACGGCGATCCACGGCCACGATCCGAACTCAGGCGCTGAGCGCCGCATGTGGTTGTAACAGTGTGTCGCTACGCCGTTTACGAGAAATGTCGAAGCGGGTCCCCGACCTAGAATCGCTTCATGCCACCAAAACGCAAATCGGCTGCTGAGACGCGG
>JAJRYI010000341.1 GCA_024275815.1 Actinomycetes bacterium
GATGTCTGACACCTTCTCCCGACAGCCGGTACCGTGGCGTCGTGCCCGGACCCGACCTCGATGCGTAGACCGCTCATCCTCCTCTCGACGGTGGTGCTTGCCGTCGCACTACTCGCGGCGAACGTCACGTGGTGGGTGGACGCCGAGGTGCTCGACAACGATGCTTTCGTCGAGTCGGCGGTGGTCGTACTCAACCAGCCGACGTCGCGCGACGCGATCGCTACGATCGTCGTCGATCGGCTCGTCGAAGAGGTCCGTGTGCTGGTCGTCGTCGATGAGGTGCTCGTGAGCGTGTTCTCCCGACTTCTCGGAACACCCCAGCTCCAGGACCTCCTTGTCCTTGTTTCCCAGGAGCTCCATCAGCGCATGGTGACCGGGGAAACCGGCCCGATCATCGTCGACCTCGAGCCGTACCACGACGTGCTTCTCGCCCCCGTCGATGCGGTCTCGCCTGAACTGGCTGCACGGGTACCCGACGCCTGGTTCCGCTCGGTCGAGGTTCTCGAGGAAGGTGTCGTCCCCGACCTGTCAGGGACAGCGGACAAGGCGCGCACCGTCGGTGTCGCTGCAGTAGCGATTGCGGTGGCCCTCATCGTGCTCATCGTTGCCGTCGCGCAGCGTTGGTGGGTCCGTCTCGGTGCGGTCGGTACCTCGTTCTTCGTCGCAGGGGGACTTTCAGCCCTCGCCGTTCCGGCTGGCGCCGGGACGGTCGTAGCTGTGAACCCCGATACCCCGCGGGCGGTACTGGTCGCGAACCTCTACGCGGAACTGGCCGCGTCGATGACGGCACGGTCGCTGAATCTCCTCCTCGTCGGTGCCGTGCTGGTCGTTGTATCCCTTGTGGCGTTGACGATCAACATGGTGTCGAGTCGTGCATCATCGTGAGCAGCACTACATCGTCACGACAGTGCCGTGACGATGTAGTCCACGGCACTGTCCACAGTGACGCTCACGTGCACGAGACCGGACGTGGTGTCGAGTGTCTCTTCGAGGTGAGGGACGAGCGTCAGCCACGGCTCCCCGACCGCCGCCACAGGCTTCGGTTCCTGGTCGGCAAAGGGTGCGACGAAGGCGAGGTTCCACGCAACGAGCAACTCGGTCGCTGTTCCGAGGCTTCCCCACAGAGCCAGCGAGGCAACGGTCTCATCGACGAGGTACCCGATCCTCTCGACGAGTGAGTCTGCAGGGGCCTCGAGTGTGACGTGTTCGTTCGCCCCCGAGCGGGTGATGAACACCTCAGGGGCAGTCACCCCGATGACGTGGCCGCCCATCGACCGGGCCCCCTTCGAGACGGCCTCCATCGTCCCGCCGTAGCCACCCGTCGCAACGCCGAACCCTGCTCGCGCGATCAGCTCACCGCATCGGACGGCCTCTTCGTAGTGGCCATCCCCGGGCTTGGATTGTGAGGCTCCGAACACAGCGATAGTGCGTATGGAAGTCATGAGTTGGAGAGTAGATCGGCTGTCGGGGCGTGCGGTCTCGTGCGGTGAGCAGTGAGGCGCCTCGAGGATCCGGTAGTGACAGCTGACGACTCTTCGGGCCTATCTTCCTGCCATGAACGATGCCCTCGAACCCCCCGTTGCTGAGCGCCGCGAGACGCAGCGCCGCCTCCATGGTGAAACTGTTGTCGACCCGTACACATGGCTGGCGGACAAGAGCAACCCGGAAGTGATCGCGCACCTTGAAGCCGAGAACGAGTACACCGCAGTGATCATGGCACCCACCGAGGATCTCCAGGATGTGATCTTCAACGAGATCAAGGAACGCACGCTCGAGACTGATCTCGCTGTGCCCGCACGGCGTGGTGACTGGTGGTACGCAACGCGCACCGAGGAGGGGAAGTCGTACGCAATATGGGTTCGGATGCGTGGAGGCCCCGACGGTGAAGAGCAGCTGATCCTCGATGAGAACGTCGAGGCAGAGGGGGAGAGCTACTTCCGACTCGGGAACTTCGCACTCAGTGCGGATCATCGGTTCGTTGCCTACTCGACCGACACCACCGGTGCCGAGGCGTACTCGACACGGATCAGGGACATCGAAGCGGGCACAGATCTCGACGACGTTCTGAGGGAGTGCAGGTACGGCCTTGCGTGGTCCCACGACGGTATCTACCTCTTCTACACGATCGCAGACGAGGCGCAGCGACCGTTCCAGATCTGGCGTCACGAAGTTGGAACCGATCAGTCCGATGACGTGCTCGTGCTTCAGGAGGACGACGATCGCTACTACCTCGACCTGGGGCGCACACGATCGGGTGAGTACATCGTGATCGAGGCGGGATCGGCGATCACCGAGTCTGCATGGGTCATACCGACCAGGTCGCCACTTTCAGAACCGCAAGAGGTGCTGGAGAGAGTCGAAGGTGTCGAGTACACGATCGATCACAGAGGTGAAGTCTTCTGGGTGGTTACCAACGACACCGGTCACGACGGCCGTCTCGTGACCGTGCCGGTCGATGGTGGCTCGCCCATAGAGGTGGTCGGCCACGAGGCAGGGAGGAAACTGAACGCCCCGATGTGTTTCGCCGACCACGTTCTCGTGTGGGGCAGGGTCGGCGGCCTCCCGGGCGTGTTCCGTGTTGCCGACGGCCGAGTGGAGCCGATGCCGTTCAATGAGCCCGTCTACCAGGTCTCTCCGGAAGCCAACCACGAGTTCGCCTCCGACACTTTGCGGATCTCGTTCGAGTCGTTCGTCACACCGCGCAGCATCCTCGATGTGAACCTCGTCACCGACGAGCACACACTGCTCAAGAGGATGCCGGTGCTTGGCGGCTACGACCCGTCGCGATACGTTCAGGAACGAGTGTGGGCATCAGCGGATGACGGTGCCCGGATCCCGGTGAGTCTCGTGCGCGAGGCGTCCGTGCCGCTCGATGGCTCCGCAGCGTTGCTCCTCTACGCCTACGGTGCCTACGAAGTTTCGATGCCCATCCGTTTCTCGACCCCCCGACTGAGCCTTCTCGATCGTGACGTCGTGTATGCGATCGCTCATGTTCGCGGAGGTGGGGAGATGGGGAAGTCCTGGTACGAATCGGGAAAGCTCGAGCACAAGGCCAATACGTTCACCGATCTGATCGCTGCTGCAGACTCCCTCATCGAGGCCGGCTACTGCGACGCGCGGCGCATAGCGATTCGGGGAGGGTCGGCAGGCGGACTCACGGTCGGTGCGACGCTGAACATGGCTCCAGAGAAGTTCGCTGCAGTCGTAGCCGAGGTCCCGTTCGTCGACGTGGTCAACACGATGCTCGATGCTGCGCTTCCGCTGACCATCGTGGAGTGGGACGAGTGGGGAAACCCGGCGATTGAGGAGCAGTACCGATGGATCCGTGCCTACGCCCCCTATGAGAACGTTGGCACGTTCGACTACCCACCGATCCTCGCCACAGCAGGTCTGAACGATCCGCGCGTCTCGTACTGGGAGCCGGCCAAGTGGGTTCAGCGACTTCGGGATCGCTCCACGTCTGGCAACGAGGTACTCCTCCGAACGGAGATGTCCGCCGGGCACTTCGCTCGATCCGGTCGTTATGACCTCTGGCGGGATGAGGCGTTCGTCCTTGCGTTCATCCTGACGAGACTGGGTGTCGAGTAGGTCGATCCCGGGACCACACCTGTTTCAGTCGTCGGTCTCGCCGCTTGCAGCGTTCGCATCCGTCTCTGTGCTGCTCGAGTCGCCTTCGCATCTCAACGTGACATCGTCGGCGGTCGCCGTGTCGGGATCGACCCCATCGGTGACGACGAATCGCAGATGGGTCCGATCGCTGCACCGGTCGGCAACGTCACTGTTGTCCCTCCACGCCTGGAGGAGCACGGCGGGTTGCAGGTCGGCTGCTCCGCTGATCGATCTGAGGTCGAGGTCCTCGATCTCAGCCATCACCAGGGTGAAGATGTCGGTCCGGGCGAGTTTCTCTTTCTCTCGCTTGAGGTCTTCGATCGCAGCCTGCTTGTTGCGTTTCGTCTGGCGTCCCATCGCGAATGCGATCACGAGGAACGTGATGATGGTGGCAGCGATTCCAAAGATCATCCTTGTCGCTCCGTTCTCCCATACGCATCGAGGAACCGCTTGATGTCATCCTCCCCGACGTAGGACCCAATGTCGATCTCGATCACCTCGAGGACGTCGTCGCCGGGGTTTTCGAGCCGGTGGATCTCTCCTGGGGGAATGTACACGGACTCACGTGTCGGGACGAGTCTCGTGGTCTCATCGGTCGTGATCCTTGCGACCCCGCGGATCACCAACCAGTGCTCGCTTCGATGCTCGTGCTGCTTCATAGATGTCTTTCCACCCGGATCGAGCCACAAGTGCAGAACCCTGTATCCGGGGCCCTGGTCGATCGTTCGGAACTGTCCCCACGGGCGATGGATCGTCGTATCTGTCTCGTACTCGCTCCGTCCGGCATCCTTGAGCTTGTCGACGATCGCCTTGACATCTTGTGCCGCGTCCATGCTTGCGACGAGGACGGCATCTGGTGTATCCACCACGATGGCGGCATCGAGGCCAACGGCTGCCACGAGTCTCCCCGAGGACCGGATGTAGCTGTTGGTGACCCCGACTGTCAACGCATCTCCGATGAGCACATTCGCATCGTCGTCCTTCTCCTCGATGTTCCAGAGCGATGTCCACGACCCGACGTCGTTCCAGCCCGGATCGGTCGGGACGACTGCAGCGCGAGTCGTGCCTTCCATGACCGCGAAGTCGATCGAATCAGATCGGCAGGCGGTGAAGCTGTCGGTGTCGAGTGTGATCGTGGCGTTCTTCATCTTCGCCTTGTCGTATGCGGCCCGACTGGCGGCAGCGATATCGGGGGCGTGCTGCTCGAGTTCCTCGATGTACCGCGATGCCTTGAACAGGAACATGCCGGAGTTCCACAGATAGTCGCCGGAGGCGATGAACCTTTCGGCGGCTTCGATATCCGGCTTCTCCTTGAACTCGGCGACGCGCGCCACACGATCCGAGATCGGTTTCCCGGAACGGATGTAGCCGTATCCGGTTTCAGGACCAGACGGGGTGATCCCGAAGGTCAGCAGGTACCCGGCGCATGCACAGTCTGCTGCAGCAGAGATCGCGTCGGCGAAAGCGTCCTCGTCGGCGATCGTGTGGTCTGCTGGGAGGACGAGCATGAGCCGGTCCCCGTACGTGGAGAGGACGTCGTACGCAGCGACCGCTACGGCAGGGGCAGTATTGCGGCCCACCGGTTCGAGCAGGAGCCGGGTGTCGGAGTATCCGGAACGCAGCATCTCTCGTCGGATGGCATCGGCGTGGTCGATGTTCGTGACGATGACAGGGTCGATGCCTGTTACAACAGCATGGATGCGATCCACGGTTGCGGCGATCATCGACCGATCACCGACGAGTGCAAGGAGTTGCTTGGGTTGGAGCCTCCGCGATGCAGGCCACAGCCGTGTCCCCATGCCCCCCGAGAGGATCACCGGTACGATGGTGTGCGACGGGTTCATGTGGCATCTCCCACCTGTCGACTTGCCGGATGCCGGCTCGAGGCGATCATGATTCCTGCCGAGCCAGGTGATCGATCTCGCTTTCGCACTCCTTCGTGCCGAAGATGGTGAGCACGTCACCGATACGGATCGGGGTGTCTCCATGGGGTACGAGGACAGCGGTGCCACGTCGGATCGATACCAGCACGATGTCCTTTGGCCACGGCACCTCGGCGATCATCTTGTTGGCGATCGGTGAGCCCTCTTCGACGATGAGTTCGAAGAAGTCCGCGCCCGGTTGGGATCTGATCCTCTTGCGTTCCCGGTACAGCTCGCGTCCCTTCGACATCGACAGTGCCCGCTCGTAGGCGTTCACGACAGATACCCGCCGGAACATCCCGATGACCCTGCGGTTCCCGTCCTCGCTGACGACCGGCAGTCGGCCGACACCCATCGATGCCATTCGTGCAAGAGCCATCGAGACGGGGACGTCGGCGGTGATCGTGATCGGGTCGCGTGACATCGCCTCCCCAACGGTTATGTCCCTGCTTGGGCCGCCTGCCTTGACGATGTCGGACAGGCTGAGGACCCCGACCAGTTGGCCGGTGTCGTTCACGACGGGGGCACCGTGATGTGACGTCATGTCGAAGAACTCTGCGGCATCGGCGAGCGACTGCCAGGGGTGGAGCACTCCATCGACTTCCTGCATGACCTCACCGACGTCGACGGTGTCGAGCAGGTCGATGTCTTCGTTCTTCGGTAGCTGGATCCCCTGGCGGCGCAGGCTCGCCGTGTACGACGAGTCCGGGTGGAAACGATCACCGAGGTAGGTGGCGAGTGCTGCGGTCAGGATCAACGGCAGCACGAGGCCGTAGTTCTGGGTCAGTTCGAACACGAGGATCACGGCCGTGAGAGGAGCTTTCGCCGTTGTAGCAAGGACTGCAGCCATGCCGACGATGACGAACGCCCCGGTGTTGATCGAGCCGATGCCGCCGTACGTCTCTACGACGAGAGCGAACGCTGCTCCGAGGGTGCCGCCGATGACGAGGCTTGCCATGAACTCACCTGCCTAGCCGCCTCCCTCGCGTGTCAGGACCGTCGTGACGATCTTGGCGAGTGCAATGAGGCCGAGTGTCCACCAAACGTTCGATCCGGAGTCGGTGAGCCGAAGCAGGCCGTTGAGGAAGTCCAGGCCGGTACCGAGGGAATCCGGCCAGACGACACCGAGTAGTCCAACAGTGACACCGAAGATGATCGGACGGCTCCAACCGGGGATCCGGTACTGCCACCGCCACCGTGCAGCGACGTCTTCGAACTTGAGGTTCGCAATACCGATCGCGACCGCGAGCAGCGCGAGGATCCCGTAGAGGATCAGCTCTTTCGGGTCGCCGAGGTCGTACGGTGGTGATGACAGGATGAGTTCCTGCCCGATGAGGAGCTCTGCCGTCACAGCTGC
>JAJRYI010000342.1 GCA_024275815.1 Actinomycetes bacterium
GCCATCTGCACCATCCCCGACGCCTGGGAGTACCGCTCCTTGGGGACGAGCAACGTGGTTGCCGCCTGATAGGCAGCCACTGGAAGGCGTTGAACGCGGACAAGATCGCGCCCATCACGATCAACAATCCGAGCGACATCGAGTCCGTGAGGAACGCGACGGCGATCACGACGGTGCCGACCCCTGCAGCACCATCGGAGATGATCATCGCCCATCGGCGGTACCAGCGATCGACGAACGCGCCGGCGACCGGAGAGAGCACGATCCTCGGAAGCTGGGATGCGAGCAACATCAGCGACAGGTCTGTGACGGACCCTGTCTCGAGGAAGACCCAGACACTGAGTCCGAACCACGTGAGTCCGCTACCGACGAGTGAGATGAGTTGGCCGAACCAGACGATCACGAACGTCCGGAAACGCTGGGAGATCTCCTCTGCATCGAGATTCTCGCTCATCGGGGAAGTCGGATGGTCGTCGGGCACCGATGTACTGTCGGGATTTCCCGACCATGTGGCAAGTCTGGCTTCACTGCGCTGGCGGGTATCGTCGAGCCATGCTTCGATTGACAGGCCCCGTCGCGATCATGTTCATCCTTGCCGCTTGCTCCCCGTCGTCGACCACACCTGCGACGACCGAGCCGCCTCCTACCTCGACGACGGAGGTGACGACGACCACGACCGAAGCGGACGTCGACCTCGACGTGTGCGTACAGGGCGATCTCGCCTTCGAAGGTGACGGACTGATCGCCGCCGTTGGAGAGAGCGACGGCGACGCAACCCAGATCTCCCAGATCCGGTGGGACGGTGCAGGGACCTGTGAGCGAATAACGATCGCGTTCAGCAACGACAACGGGGCCCCGGCGACGACGGTTGGCCCTACGGCTGTCTCGATGCTCGAGTTCTCCGGAATCGTGCGCATCACACTCCCCGACGAAACCGATTCGACGGCAGTCGCAGATTCACTATTCGAGGGCGCTCTCATCGAGCGTGCGCTCGTCGTCCGCGACCTGTCTGACGGCCTGACGATCGACCTACGTTCGGCAGAAGGCGTCGCCATCGAGGCTCGGGCCTTCACCACGACATCACCCTCGACACTCGTCATCGACGTGATTCGAGGACCTGATGCCTCAGAATCGGTGGGAGCGGCACAGTCAGACGTCGCCGTCGTCGTCACGCCTGTTCCCGGTCCGAACCTGTATCCGCTCACGGTCGAGGGGTACGTGACCCCCAGTTTGCGTTCCATCCACCTGATTCTCGGTGTTCAAGACACCAACACACTCGACCTCGCTGTGGCGCTCGACGGGTACACCGACGCGTGGCAGGGGTTCCGGGTCGATCTGCCAGATGGGCCTTCGGGGCATGCATCGCTGTTCGTCGGAACGGTCGATGCGAATGGTCGGCCACTCGACGGGGCCAGCGTCTCGCTCGATATGCCCTGATCCGGGCGGAACACGATCGGTGCTTGCCGGGTTCATCAAGCCAGGAGCGCAGCGCGCAGTGGGAGGCCGACATGACCGGTGAACTGACGTGGTTCGACGTCGGACCGATCGACATGATCGACGTCGATGAGGTGACCGTCGTCCAGGCAGGCCATCACGCCGTCGCCCTTTCGCGGACCACGCCCGGCTGGGGTGCGATCGCCAACCGCTGCCCACACCAGGGTGGACCACTCGGCGAGGGACTCGTCGAGAACTGCTGGCTCATATGTCCGTGGCACGGATGGGAGTACGACCCCGTGTCCGGTGAAACACCAGGCCCCTTCGATGACAGGGTCGAGGCCTACAGCGTCGACATCCGCGGTGAGCGCGTCTTCGTCGGCGTTTCTGAACCCGAGGACCATGAAGTGACGTTCATGACCCAGCTCGTCGGCCGTCTCACCTACGCCGGTGTCAGGGCAGGCTTCGGCATGGTCGGGCACTCCAATCTCGGCTTCGCCGACGCGCTGCGTGGAGCGGAACGCAACGGAGATCTGCGCTACATCGGTGTCCGACATGAAGGCGCGGCCGCGTTCGCTGCGTCGGCGTATGGAAAGCTCACCGGCGAACCGGCCGTGTGTTTCGCGATCGCGGGACCCGGTGCGACGAACCTGTACACGGGGATGTGGGACGCCAAGCTCTCGACCACTCCCCTGCTGGCGATAACGGGACAGATCCCGACGCCGAACCTCGGCACGAGAGCGTTCCAGGAGATCCCTCTCGCCGCCGCACTCGGTCCGGTCGCCGGCTGGTCGAAGCGGCTATCTGCAGGTGACGGGCCTGACACAGTGACCGCGATGGTCACCTACGCACGGTCCCAGCACGACGTCGCGCATCTCGTGATCCC
>JAJRYI010000343.1 GCA_024275815.1 Actinomycetes bacterium
ACATCGGAAGGCGACATCGAGGTCGATCTCTACGGTGCCGACGCGCCCCAGACCGTCAACAACTTCGTGTTCCTCGCCAACGACGGGTTCTACGACGGTGTCATCTTCCACCGTACGATCTCTGGTTTCATGATCCAGGGTGGCGACCCGACGGGGACGGGCACGGGCGGTCCCGGATACCGGTTCCGTGACGAGTTCCACTCCAAGACGTCGTACGAGCGAGGAACGCTCGCCATGGCAAACTCGGGGCCCAACACCAACGGCTCACAGTTCTTCATCTGTCACCAAGACGTCGGTCTCCCGAACGCCTACACGATCTTCGGCGAGGTCACATCGGGGATGGATGTCGTCGATGCGATCGCAGGCAAGCCCACGGGCGGTCAGGACAGGCCCCACGACCCGGTTTCGATCAACTCCATAGACATCACCGACGCCTGAGGACTCAGGGTCTGCTGATCATCTGATCGACCGGTGCGAAATCGTCGCGCAAGGGCGCAACGCCGGCGAACCACTCCGCGGCAGCTGCGTCGCTGAGCGCTATCTCCCCTTCGGGGACGAGCGCTTCGATGGCACCCGTGTCGATGGGCACCATGGATCCAACAAGCACGAAGTTTCCTCCGTGCTCACCATCGAGGTACTCCTGTGGAGCAACGACCGCGAAGTACGGGAACACCTCTGCGATCGTTGCCATCTCTGCACGGGCGAACTGCGTCGGAGGGTGATCGATCGTGTTCATCACGTAGAGCCCTCGATCGGTCAGCTTGTCACGCACGTCGGTGAGGAACTCGACGGTGGTCAGATGCCATGGAACGGATCGACCCGAGAAAGCATCACCGATGACGACATCGAAACGATCATCGGGCAGGTGCCGGATCGTCAGGCGTGCATCACCGATCGTCGTCGTGAGCCAGGGGCCCTCGATGAGGCCGAGGTCGTCGATGGAGATCTGTTCGAGTGCAGGATCGAGCTCGAGGACCGTCGAGGTGCCTCCTCTCGTTGCCTGGTACATGCGAGGCAGCGTGTATCCGCCACCACCGATGAACGCCAGGTCGAGCGGCCCTGCCGGTGCAAGCGTTTGGATGACGGCATCCGTGACCATGGCATATCGCGACGAGAGGTACGTTGGGTCCTCGAGATCGACGTAGCTGTTCACGAAAGTATCGAGCACCAGTACCCGGCCACTGGCACGGTTCGGGTCGGTTGCAACACGAGCACACGAGTACGGGGTCTCATAGTCACACGGCGCCGCCATGACAGCCGACGCGCCGAAGACCCCCATCGCAGCGAGTATCGCTGGTACGACGATCTGCCTCGACTTGTCTGAGACGGCGACGATGCCCAGCACGATCAGCACGAAGCCGACGATCCACGTGATCGGCTTCGAGGGAACCGATGCGATCAGGATGAACCCGGTGACGAACGTCCCGAACAACGCACCCGCGGTGCCTATCGCTGAGAGGTTCCCGACCACAGAACCCGCCGTGTCGAGTGAATCGATCATGAGCTTCCCAGCAATGGGTGTCACCATCGACAGCACGGCAGCCGGGGCGAAGAAACCGATGAAGGCGAGAACGACGATGGTGGCAGGGTCCTCACCCGGCACACTCGGTCCGATGATCGTCACGAGAGCCGGCGAGGCGACAGCGAGCAGTCCTCCGCCGACGAGAACGGGTCCAAGAAGGTTCCGCGGATCGTGTTTGTCGGCGAGCCGACCGCCACCCCACGCCCCGAGGGCGATCGCAGCGAGGACGGTACCGATGATGCCGGTGAACGTCTGGAGGCTCACCCCGACGTAGGGTGCAAGGATCCGTCCGGCAACGATCTCGAGCACGAGAACCGCTGCCGCTGCGACGAACACCACGATGCCGATCAACCACGAGCGCATCCGGGAAGTATGCCGCGAATGGTCGACAAGCGTCATCGTGGCGCCCACGGGCAGTATCGTCGACACCCATGGAGTGGCTACTCGATCCGTTCTCGCTCGCATTCCAGCAACGCGCGTTGCTCGCCGGAGTGCTGGCCGCTGTCGCACTTGCGGTAATCGGTACGTGGGTCGTCATCCGTGGGATGACGTTCCTCGGGGACGCTCTCGTTCACGGCGTCATCCCCGGCATCGCTCTCGCCGTCTTGTTCGACTTCAATGTGCTCATCGGTGCCGCTGCTGCTGCCGTTGTGATGATCGCCGGAATCAACCTGGTACACCGCCAAACTGCGTTCTCCGAGGACACGGGCATCGGGTTGCTCTTCGCCGGGATGCTCGCGCTCGGTGTGATCATCATCTCGAAGACAGACTCGTACACGGGGAGCCTCACGAACATCTTGTTCGGCAACGCCCTCGGAGTCACAACAGCCGATATCGCCGTCCTTGCGGTCATCGCTGCGGTCACCGTCGGTACGACGATGGCCCTGTTCCGTCACTTCCTCGTCCTGTCCTTCAACGAACAGAAGGCGGCGTTGTTCGGGCTTCATCCACGCGTCGCCCACGCAGTGATGCTCGGACTGATCACACTCACCATCGTCGGGTCGTTCCAGACGGTCGGCACACTTCTCGTCTTCGGACTCCTCGTTGGACCACCTGCAACGGCAGCGCTCCTCGTGCGGAGGGTGCCGACGATGATGGTGACGGCAGCCATCATTGGAGCCCTATCGGTGGTCGTCGGCCTCATCGTCAGCTACCACGCGAACATATCGGGTTCGGCAACGATGGCGATCGTGCCGATCATCCTGTTCTTCGTGATCCTCACCGGAAAGACGATCGTCGGGAACCGCAACGCCAAGCGACCCGATCGCGTCGCTTCAAACACAGGCACGTTCTGAGATGGTGCGCAGATGGGGAGCAGTCGTTCACCGTTCTCCGTTTACCGAGCGGTCTGTGCGACCGGGGTCCAGTGGCTTCGCTGTGAGCTGCAAACGCACCGACCGCATGCACCTGTTCGCTGATCTCTCAAGAACGAGAGAGAGGAACGGGGGTCAGGAGACCTTCCGTCGTTCACGATCCCGGATGCGTCTACGCATGCGTCGACGCTCTCCTTCATCGAGGCCTCCCCACACTCCGGCACCCTGATTCGTGGCAAGTGCGTACTGAAGGCACTCGGCGGCAACCGGGCACTCGGTGCAGATCTCTTTGGCGGCGGCAGAGGCTCTCGGGTCCTCTGAGTCAGGGAAAAAGGCGTTGCTGTCGACACCGTTGCAGGCGGCGACCTCTCTCCAGTTGATGTCAGGCTCCCACGTGAGGTCGGTCAAACTCAGCACAATCCATCCTTCTCTCCGAATCCGTATAACGACGACGGACCCCCTCCCTGTTCCGAGTTTCCCGGATTCTTTGCTCCCCTAACGCAATCCGGCGGCACCCGAGCCGGGTTTGGTGTTGTCGTGCGTCCATGCCAGCGACGCATCTACCGAGATGACGCCCTCCACTCGCACCGTCAACTCCTCGAGAAGACGGCCGTCTGTCCGCGTCGGTACGGAACCATCGAGCGTCACAGCGCCGTCTTCCACGGTGACGGACACGTGCTCCGGGTCCAACTGCATCACACCGATCAGGACGTCGTTGATGATCTCGTCCCTGAGCTCGTCATCATCTCTTGCGAAGGCTCCCATCACGTCGGCCCGCGAGATGATTCCCTCGAGTGTCCCGTCGGGGGTGACGACCGGGAGGCGCTTCACGTGGAGATCCTTCATCTTGCGGGCAGCCTCTGTAACCGTGCTCTCTCTGTCGATCGTGTGGGGGTCTCGAGACATGACGTCGGCGACCGTCTTCGCCTGGTGGTGTTCGGCTTCACCGAGGAAGTTGGCAAGGAGACGGCGGCGTTGCCTGCCCCAGGAACGGTTCGCCTCTGCGTTGACGAAGTCGGCCTCGGTGATGATGCCGATCACCCTGCGGCCGTCGTCGACCACGGGAAGACCGCTGATACCGGCCTTCACCATCACGGTCGCAGCTTCCTTCAGCGCGGCGTCACTGCTGATCGTATTCACATCTGATGTCATCACATCGCCGACCTTCACGGACCGACCTCCTGTCGGGTGGAATTGGTTCCTTGCACCCAGGCTAGAGACTCCCGACGAACTTGACCACCCGAGC
>JAJRYI010000024.1 GCA_024275815.1 Actinomycetes bacterium
CACCTCCGAGATGCTCTCACGGGAACTCGCGGAAGCGATGCACAAGCTGCGAAACCTCGACCTCTTCAAACCGCCCGGTGTGGCAGAGACGGTCGACTGGGCGCGCGCGTTGGAGGTTCTCGGAGAGATGCAGCTCTCCCCGGAGGTCGTCGATGCAACACTCGGCGTAATCGTCAAGTACGAGGAGGACATGGCGACCGTTCGAGCCGGCGGAACCGCCTCGCTCCTATGACCGCGATCTGCGTTCTGAGAGCTGGCGCCCACCTGCTACGCCCGTCGACGTTCGGTCTTGTCTTCCGTCCCCCCTTCAGCCTCAATCCGCGAGGTCGCACCGTCTCGAGGCATAGCCATGAACGGTGAGACCGCGGCGGGGAATCTGGTCGTGTTCGTTCGCTCGCTCCGAGCCAACGGATTCACCGTGACGCCGGCAACGACCGAGCACCTCGTCGATGCAGCCCGCATCGTTGGTATGCACAGAGGCGACGACGTCCGCGAAGCATTTCGGGCAATCGTCGTGACCAGTCGGAGTCAGAACACGATGTTCGATGAACTCTTCGACAGGTTCTTCTCCGGGGACGTCGTGATCGCTCTCGACGCCGTCATCGAGCGGATCGCCCAGCGCACCCCGCTGCACCATGCACCGCGCATCGGTGCGTCGGGTAGCTCATCGAGGAACGACGGTGACGATCTCGAGGACGTGCTCGACGTGGTCGGGGGTTCTGAGTCCGAGCGGCTCATGGACGTGGACTTCGCCGAACTCAATGACGACGAAGCGGTAGCCGTCGCTGCGATCCTCGCGACGATGACCTGGAGTCCGTCATCGGTTCGCTCACGACGTTGGCGTCCTGCGTCGGGTGGACCGGCCCCAGACCTCAGACGGACCATGCGGATGATGACGGGCCCGGGTGGAGACTTGATGCCGCTTGCGTTCTCCGAGAGGAGACTGCGTCAGCGGCCACTCATCGTCATCGCAGACGTCTCGGGCTCGATGGAGAGGTACTCAGAGATGCTGCTCCACTTCATCCATGGTGCCCAGTTCAGGTTCAGGACCGTCGAGTCCTTCGTCTTTTCGACCCAGCTCACGAGGATCACGCGCCAGCTCCGTCGTCGCGATCCGACGGAAGCTCTCGCCGACGTTGCTCGCGCAGTCCCGGACTGGTCGGGAGGAACCCGTATCGGTGACGCGATCGGCACGTTCAATCGGCGTTGGTCGCGCAGGATCGGAGGAGCGGGGCCCATCGCTCTGATCATCTCGGACGGCTGGGACACAGGGGACCCGCAACACCTCGGCCTCGAGATGCGGCGACTCTCGCGTGCCGTCCACCAGGTCATCTGGTTGAACCCTCTCGCCGGTCACGCAGAGTTCACCCCCCAAGCCCGCGGGATGGCTGCAGCGCTGCCGTTCGTCGACGACTTGTTGGCAGCGGGAACCGCTCGTAACCTTGTTGACCTGATCGGGCTTCTACAGTCAAGCGACCGAGCGAGGAGCGTTGCCGCACGATGAGAGAGGTTCTCGAGATCCACGATCGTTGGACACAGGAGGGCAAGGCCGTTGCAGTTGCGACCGTCGTCGCCGTCAAAGGTTCGGCGCCGCGTGGTGTTGGTGCCAAGATGCTGATCTCGTCAGATGGCGAGATGGAGGGCAGCGTGAGCGGTGGCTGTGTGGAGAACGACGTACGCGAACACGCCGCCGCCGTCCTCGAATCCGGCACTCCCCGCCTCGTCACCTACGGGATCGCCGACGACGAAGCATTCGAGGTCGGGCTCACCTGTGGTGGCACGATCGAGGTGTTCATCACACCATGGTGAGTGACGTCCTCAACGCCCTTGCGGCGCTCAAGAACGACGAACGGCTCGGCGCGATGATCACCGTGATCGACGGACCGGACCTCGGGTCGTCAATCGTCGTCGACCGGGCGACGGGGGACATTACGGGTGATGGATCACC
>JAJRYI010000344.1 GCA_024275815.1 Actinomycetes bacterium
CTCGATATCGGACTGCCGGGCCTCGATGGCTGGGAAGTTCTCCGGCATCTTCGTGAGGATCCCGAGACGGCCGACCTCAAGGTTCTCGTTCTCACCGCTCACGCCCAGCCCGAGATGGCCGATCGCGCAGCACGCGGTGGGGCCGACTCCTTCATGACGAAGCCGTTCCGTCCGCTCGACCTTCGCATCCAGGTCGAGAAACTTCTCGCAGGCTGAACCAAGCCCGAAAGTGATCTTGTCTGCGGCGTAGGCTTGCCCGATGGCCACTGCCCTACTCATCGCGAACCCCTCCGCCTCACAGTTCACCGGTGGCCTCTATCGCGAGATCGTGAACATTCTCAAGGACGGCTTCGACCTGACGACGGAGTGGCCGATCTCAGCGCTCGAGACCGGCGTTGCAACCCGTCGGGCTGCTGAGTCCGGAATCGATGCCGTCTTCGCCATGGGTGGCGATGGCGTCACCCACCATGTTGCGAACGCTCTGGAAGGTTCCAACACGGCCCTCGGCCTGATACCGGCGGGTACCACCAACGTCCTCGCTCGGATCCTCCACATCCCCAAGAAACCACGGGCGGCAGCCCAAGCAGCAACGCAGTACTCACCCGTTCCCACGGACATGGTCAGGGTCGACGCCGACACTGCTTTCGGGCACATCACCCGCTTTGCGACCTTCTCTCTCGGAGTCGGGTTCGACGCAGACGTCGTCTCGGTCGCAGAGACACGTCCTTTCGCCAAGTCACGCTTCGGTGGGGTCCACTACGCGACGACAGCGGTGACGAGGCTCCTCACCAACTTGAGGACGGAGTACCCTAACCTGAGGATCGACTGTGACGGCGATCGCTTCGACGCAGTCGTCGCCCTCACCCAGGTGCACAACCCGTACACCTACTTCGGCAAGGTGCCCCTCCACCTGGCACCGGACCCCCCAGAGGGAATCGCTACGCTCGCAGCGAACAGCCTCTCGGTTGTGCGTGCAACCGAGATCTTCGGGAGGGCTGTACTGCGACGAAGGCACCGCGAGGCCACCGGCATCAGGCTCTGGTCCGGATACGACCTGCTCGCGCTCGATGCCGAACCTGCGGCTCCGTTCCAGGCCGACGGCGAACTGCTCGGTGACGCGTCTCGGCTCGAGGTACGCCCGGCGCCAGACGCGGTTCTCGTACTCAGGCCGGATCCGGCCGATCACCCTGAATGACGATGTTCATGTACGCGTAGGGGATCTCGATCTGCTCATCGTCCAGCCGGTTCTTGATCCTCCGCAGAAACTCGCGTTTGATCGACCACCGGTCCTCTGTCACAACGGTCATCAGCAGCCGAATGTTCACCGATGAGTCTGCGAGCTCATTCACTCCGAGCATCGCCGGCTCCTCCACGAACTTCTTGGACCACTCCGGAGCCGCTGCCATCGCCATCGCTTCGTCGAGGATCACCTCCATGGCGCGGTCGACGTCGGTGTCGTAGGACACCGGGATGTCCGCGACGTATCTCGCGAAATCAGACGTGAGGTTGGATGCGACCTTGATCTGGCCGTTGGGAACGTGGTGGACGTTGCCCGAGATGTCGCGAAGAACTGTCGTGCGAAGCCGGATCGACTCCACCGTTCCATCGACGCCTGCGATCGTGACGACGTCGCCGATCGCGTACTGATTCTCGAGCAGGATCAAGAACCCTGCGATCACGTCACGAACCACGTCCTGTGCACCGAAACCGACAGCGATACCGATCGTTGCACCAACGGCGACGAACGGGGTCATCGGTATGCCCCAGATGCCCATGATGGTCAGGACCACGACGGACCACACGACGATGCTCGTCACGAGTCGGGCAACATCGGTGAGGGTGACAAGCCGCTGCCCTCGTTCGCGGTCGTGGTAGGCATCGGACTCCATCAGCTTGACCGTGACCCGACGCTTCCACCGGTCGAGGGCTCGGCGGATGGCTGCAATCAGGATCAGCGCTCCGACGAACGTCCCGACAGTGGCGAGGATCTCAAACCCTCTCTCGGTCCACAACGTCGATAGGAACTCACCGATGGACTCAGCCACGTTCACCTCTTCTGATCGATCTCTGAAAACCGTAGGCTTCGACACCCAACGATACGAACGTCGCCGCCGCAAGCGCGGCGTGTGCGTTCGCTTCGCGATCTGGGGAATCGATATGCGACCGACATGACTGCCAGGCATCGTTGGCGATCGACCTCAGATCGACTGCGAGTTTCGTGAGGGCCGTGACCTTCGCGTCGAACCTCCGGGCGATCGCCACCTCGAGATCATCGATATCCACCGGAGCTGAGCCAACGGTAGCCACGACCTCTGGATCCGGGTAGCCATCGGCACGGAGAAGCGAGACGAGGTGGTCGGTCACGGTCCGAACCGGTCCGGAGAGACGATCAGAGTGGTTCAACGCGAAGATGAACTGGTCGGCGTACCTCGCGAGCGGCTCGAGGAACTCGGCGTGTATCACCGGATCAGCGTACTTCTCGGGGTCGACTACCCACACGACGGCATCGACCGTGGGGAGCACCTCCTCGACGACGATGCGATGCGCCGCCTCGATGCTGTCGAAGTCCGGGAGGTCGACGAGCACGGTTGCGTGCAAAGACGACGAAGTGAGCACTTCCCCAACCGAAAGATCATCGATGACCGTGCGCAGATCGACCGAGGCGTTCTCGGGCGTGACGGCAACAGCGTGTCGGGTGGTCGGACGGATGGCACCAACATCGACGACGTCAGCCGACACGAGCGCGTTGAGCAGGGAGGACTTGCCCGAACCGGTGCCTCCCGCAAGAGCCACGACGAGCACCTCGCCGAGAAACCCGGATCTGCGCCTTGCACGCCGAGCCACCACGGCGATGTCCCTGCGCTGTTCCTCATCGAGCACACCCTCGGATCGGGCGATGGCGACGTCGACCAGGTCGAGGAGTTCCCGCAGATCAGCCATCGGTCCGGTACGCATCTTCCAGGGAGTCTGCAAGGGTGCTCAGAACCCCGGGTTGGTACTCCCCGAGTTCGGCCAGGACATCGAGCCATCGGACCCGTCGCTCTTCGATCGAGCCTTCGAGGAGGACGTACAACTCCTCTCGGACTGCCGCGGCAACGGCAGGGAACTCCTTGCCCATGATGCGAAGGAAACGCTTGGACTGGATAACGTCGTCGTTGATCGCAGACTTCCAGCTCAGACGTTCGATCAACTGCCTCCCCGACGTTCGACGCCACCGTATCGACGCCGCTGCTTCGTGGAGGTCGATACAACGATCTCTCCATGCATCTAGGTCACCGTCGAGCACCGACTCGTCCCATGGCCCGAGCTGATCGAGGATGCGCCGGGCAAGCGGGGTGCCCGAGTCGCGAACCACATCGTCGTCACGATCCCTGATTCGTCGTGCAACGGACTCCACCATGGACTGCTTCGTCGAAAGCCAGCTGTCGTGGACGCTCAAGGACTCCCGGCCGCTCACGGGCGTCTTTGCTGCCTCGACCGTCGAACGTACCGCCTCGATCTGCCACGCGTTGTTCGTCGTGGCACCTGCGATGAACCTCGACGCGTTGGACACACTTCGCACCAAGATCCTGCGTCGGGCAACTTCTCGAGATGTGTCGATGCGCTCTTCGAGCACGGAGCGAAGCTCCGCAAGATCCTCGGCACCCTCATCGACGACGATCGGAGAGACACCGAACACGCCGCGGACCGATTCGACGATCTCGTCCCGAACGCCCGCGTTTCGCGGCGCGCGGTTCAACACGAGCACCGTCTTCATATCTCGCATCTCGGTCCATAGGTCGGTGACCGAAGCGTCGGCGTATCTGCGTGGGGATACGACGAGAACCGCGAGATCGGCGTCGGAGAGCGCCGCGGCAACGGTGCCACGGTCGTGTTCCCAGCTCGGGGTGTCGAGGAACGTCGACCCTGGAGGAGCTTCAGGGGCTGCCACGACCGCCCCATCGATGGTCAACCGGGAAAGTGGCCTGGCACCAGCGGCGATCATCGCGGTCGTCGTAGGTCGCAGCTCCCCTTCAGGAGAGGCGTCAACGCCGACCGTGCGGTTGAGCAGGAACGACCGCCCTGCCCCGGATGGACCGACGAACACGACGACGTTCACCGTGTCCTGGATCCCTCTCAGGACGTCGAGCGACACAAGAACATCCGTGAGGACCGCGCGCTCATCTCGATCGAGCAACAGCTCGGGAACTTCGATCAACGCGGTATGGAGAGAGTCAACGAGATCGGTCATACCCCGTGCAGGATACGTCAGCGAGGTCGTGTCACTCTCTGATTCCAGCGAACAGGCTGTCCCGACCCGAATTCGGCGATCCGTTCCTGTAAAGGAGTTCGAAATCCTCCCACGGATAGACAGATTCGACCACCGATGTCGGTACCGCGAACCAGAAGCCCCGGGGATCGACCTGTGTTCGGTGCGCTGCGAGGGCCTTCCTCCCCCGATCGACGTATCCGGTGACGTCGAACTTGAAGGTCGTCCGCTCGACATCGCCTCCGACACCGCGTTCGAGCCAGACGGCGAAGGGCGACTCACCCGTCGACTCCAACATCGCCGTATGCAGCGCCAGGATCCGCTCTCTGGTGAACACCGGTGCGTAGACCTCGTCCACCTGCCACGGTTCCCCCGCCTCGGGGAACCTATCGGCATCGGCAGCTGCCGCGGCGATCTCCAACGAGATCTCGTGGATCCGCAGATGATCCGGATGGGGGTAGAACTCATGATCGTCATAGCCGAGAACGACGTCGGGGCGTACCCGTCGGACGACCTCGACCACCCGCTCGAGTACCTCTTCGATCGGCTGGTTGCAGAACGCATCGTCCCGTCCGTTGTCCGGCGAATCCGGCATCCCCGAGTCTCGGTAGCCGAGCATCACTATCTCATCGAACCCGATGATGCGGGCAGCTTCTTCGAGTTCGCCGGCACGTACCTCGGCCAGATGCTGAGCGACCTCGGGGACATCCATCTCGGGGTTCAAGATGTCACCGGCTTCACCGCCCGTCGCGGTCACCAGCACAGCACGCGCACCCTCATCGACGAGGCGGGCGACCGTCGCTGCAGCCTTCGAAGACTCGTCGTCGGGATGGGCGTGGAGGGCAAGAATGGTGAGGGACATGGCGAGGAGTATGGCGCGTCCACGGAGTCACTGAAACGGTACGACGATCGGCCGGGAGATACCGCCCGTGGGGGCAGGCAGATCAAGGGAGGTCGCGCCCTCACCGCCGTGAAATGGGCCAGCTATCTGGAACCCGCTCATATACTCGCGCAACGCCACAAGCCGAACCTGCATGGAGCTGTGAATGGCCACCCCGAAAACTCGACTGTTGCTTCTCATTGCGGTGCCCGCTCTGATCTTGTTGCTGCCGTTGACCATCTACTTCATCGACAGTGCCGCCGCTTAGGACAAGGTTGCCCGCAACGTCTCCATCTCCGGTGTCGATGTCGCTCGATACACCGAAGAGGAAGCCATCGCCGCCGTCGAGGCGTACACAGCTGATCTGCTCGCGAACACGGTGACCGTCGAGGTGAACGGTGAATCGTTCACGCTCGCACCACAGGACGTCGCTCTCACGTTCGACACAGGAGGCGCCGTCGCAGCTGCCATGGCCCAGTACAAGAACGGTGTCGCGGAGTGGTTCCAGGCGTTCTCGGATAAAGTCAACCTTCCCGTCGCTGCGACGATCGATGAGAACCTCCTCGACGACAAGTTCACCGAGTGGGAACAGGCCGCGATCCCCAACCCCGCCTTCGAAGGATCCGTGGAGATGGTCGGCCAGCGTGCAGAACGCCGGTACCCCGAAGAAGGGACCGCCATCAACAGGGACGCAGCGACGCTACTGGTTCGCGATGCGCTCATCAGCGGATCGACGAGCACCGTCTCGCTACCAACGGCTATCGCGACACCGGTACATACGGCTGAGGACATCGACGCTGCTGCAGATCGGGCCGAATCGATCGTTGCACGTGGCGTAGAGCTCACGAACGATGAGTACGGGTTCACGTTCCTCGTCCCGCCACCCGACCTGGCGAAAGCCCTCGAGATTCGGATCCCTACAAACGGAACCAACGATGCCGAGTTCTCCCTCGACCAGTCCGTGATCACACCACTGATCGAGGCAGCCAGACCGCAACTCGAGGTACCACCGACCGATGCAAGCTGGTCGATCGTCCTCGTAGATGACACCGAACCCTTCAACGAGAACTATCAGATCCCGGCCGAAGAGCAGCGTCGACCACCGGGACAGGATGGACTGCCTCTCAACGACACGATCGAGTTCGTCCCCTCGCTGATGGGAACGACGGTCAACCCGCTCGACATCTTCGCTGCAGTCGAAAAGGCCGCCTTCTCCGACGGGACCGGCTTCCTTCCTCTCGATCTCAACGCGGAACCCGAGTTCAGCACGCAGGACGCCGAAAAGTTCGGTGAGTTGTATGAGGTGTCCGAGTTCACGACCTACATGCCGGGACGTAACAGAGCGGACAACATCCGCCTGATGGTCGATCTCGTCGATGGAACGATCGTGTGGCCCGGACAGACCTTCTCGGTCAACGAGTACATCGGACAGCGCACCCTCGAGAAGGGCTTCAAGTACGACTGCGCGATCGTCGGCGGCGAACTGTCCTGTGAGCAGGACCTCGTCAACGTCGGGGGTGGCGTCAGCCAGTTCGGAACGACGATCTTCAACGCCATCTACTTCGGTTGCTACGAGGACGTGGTCCACCAGCCTCACAGCATCTACTTCTCGAAGTACCCGGAAGGCCGTGAAGCAACCCTTGGATATCCGACACCAGATGTTGCGTTCAAGAACGATTCGAACGCCCCGGTGATCATCAAAGGGTCCTACACGGATCACTCGGTGACCCTCACCTTCTTCGGCAATCAAGAGGGCAAAACGTGTGGTACCGAGCGCTCCGGACGCTCCAACGTCTCGCCACCCGTCAAGTTGTACAAGGCGGACGAGGACGGCGTCGTCGCCCCCGGCGAGGAGAAGGTCAAGTCCAGAGGCTCCAAGGGTTGGAGCATCACGAACTGGCGCATCTTCTACGATGCTGAGGGCAACGAGATCAAGCGTGAGCGGTTCGACTGGCGGTACCGCGGCGAGAAGAACGTCATCCTGCTCCACCCGTGTGACGAAAGAGTCGGCGGCGACGGCGTATGTCCGATCACCGTGCCATCGGTGTCCGGACTCACCGCTGCGGATGCAACGTCGACCCTC
The DNA here is from genome assembly GCA_024275815.1 of Actinomycetes bacterium. GTDB lineage: Bacteria > Actinomycetota > Acidimicrobiia > Spongiisociales > UBA5794 > JAMBLL01. The sequence continues at coordinate 7,213 of JAJRYI010000344.1, forward strand.
ACAGCTGCAGGATTCACAGTGGCTGTCGTTCATACAGATACGACCGATCCGGCGAAGGACGGGATCGTCTTGTCGACGTCCCCAACGGGGTATCAGGAGCCGGGAACGACGATAACGATCACCGTCGGGTCCTACGTAGACACCGGCGGAGGTGGCGGAGGCGAGGGCGGTTGACCGTCCGATCCTCTCACGGTTCCAGCTCCCCGCTGCGGCCACTTGCCGAACACTGAACCTACACTCCGCACCCCCGAGACCAGGTGCCCCACCACTCCATGAAGCCCCCGCGGAGAACCATCTTCACGCTCGTTCCCATCGCGATACTCCTCCTCCCGATTGCGATCTACCTGGCAGATACGGGATCCTCATCCAACGAGATCGCGAGGAACGTCACGGTCGTCGGCCTTCCCGTCGGTGGCCTTGGGCCGCAAGACGCAACGCTCGTGCTCGAGTCCTACCAGTCCGAACTGCGTCAGAGTTCCGGAACCTTCACCGTGAAGGACCGATCGTTCGACCTGAACCCGTTGACGATCGGGTTGACTGCAGCGACCGGCCAAGCGATAGACGACGCGATGCTCGCCCGCAGGGACGGAAACATCCTGTCCAACTTCGCTTCCTGGCTCCGATCCTTTGGATCGGTCATCGACGTACCGCTCACGATCTCGTTCAGTGAGGGCGCCATCGACAAGGTTCTCGACACATGGGAAGCAGCTGCGATCGAAAACCCTGCATTCGAGGGCGCTGTGACGGTCGTCGACGGCGTTGTCACTCCCGAGTACCCGACCGCAGGAGACGCCATCGACCGTGTCCCGGCGATCGAAGCGGTGAAGGGAACCATGTCCAGGCTGGACAAATCCGAGACGGCGCTCCCGATCACCACGTCAGAGCCTCAGCTCACCGCAGACGACATCGACGCAGCTGCTGATGAGATGGAGCAGATGATCGATTCCGAGATCACGTTGATCTCGAATGAAGTCGGCGTCAGAGTCTCGTTCTCTCCCCACGACCTCGAGGCAGCGGTCCGGGCCGACGTTTCAGGTGCAGGCGATGCGATGATCGTGTCGTTCGACGAACACGGTGTGCTGCACGTCATCGACCCGCTTCGTGAAGAGTTCGAGCGAGAGCCGGTCGACGCGACCTACGACGTCGACCTGGCAACGAACGACATCTCGGTGATCCCCGGTCGAGCGGGCACCCTCATCGACATGGAGGCGTTGCTCGTCGAGATGAAGCGCGTTGCTCTCGGCGATGGAATCGGGACCTTCCCCCTCATCGTGGGGGCCGAACCGTCCTTCACAACAGCCGATGCACAGTCGTACCTGCCATCACTCGGCCTTCTCGGTGAGTTCACGACGGAGCATCCAGCCGGCCAGGATCGAGTCATCAACATCCAACGGATGGCCCGCGACGTCGATGGTGCCGTCGTTGCACCCGGTGAGGATTGGTCGATCAACGATGAGGTCGGGATACGTACCGAGGAGAAGGGGTACGTTGCTGCACCGGCGATCATCAACGGTGTCCCCTACTGTTGCGACAACCCTGCCAACATCGGTGGAGGTGTCAGCCAGTTCGGTACCACGCTGTTCAATGCTGTGTTCTTCTCCTGCCTCGAAGATGTCGAGCATCAGCCACACTCTCTATCGTTCTCGAGGTATCCCCGAGGCCGTGAGGCGACGCTCGGGTTCCCGAAGCCCGATGTTCGCTTCAGGAACAACACCGAGTTCCCCGTGATCGTCAAGACGGCGTATCGCAGCACGAGTATCACCGTCAAGATGTTCGGCAACAACGGTGGGAAGAAGTGCACCGACGTGACCTATGAACGCGAGGCCATCGTCGAGCCTGAAGACGAGTTCGTCGCCGACACGGAGGGAAAGCTCGAGCCCGGCCAGAGGGTCAAGGAACGCAACGGCATCGACGGGTTCCTTCAGCGTGTCGACCGTATCGTCACCTACCCGGACGGTCGCACCGAGACCGACCTGAAACTCGTCTGGCGGTACCGGCCGCTGTCGACGCTCTACACAGTGCATCCCTGTGAAGTCACCGGCGAGCCGGTCAACTGTCCTGTGGCCCTCCCGTCCGTCACCGGCAAGACGTGGGAGGATGCGCTATCCACGCTCGCCGAACAAGGGTTCCTCGCGGCAAAGAACCTCAAGAGCGTCGACGACCCGGCACAGGACAACATCGTCCTCGATCAGAAGCCCGCCCGCGGCGAGCTGGTGCGACCCGGCACGACGATCGCTCTGACCGTCGGTTCCTACACCGGCGACGGTTAGGCGACGTCCTCGACAGCCGGGTAGTAGAGAAAGAACTCTTCCACGACGTGTGCCGTCGCATCCTTGGCCTGCGTCGTCCACCCGCCTTGTCGTGTGACCACGATGACGTTCGACGTGACGTAGACACGGCCGATCGCGCCGTCCACCTCGAAGAGGTCGTATGCGAGCTTCGCCGCGAACGTGCCACCGCTGCGGGCCTCGATGGCTGAGTCGAACCCCTCACCCTCGGTTCCGGTGAGACTGCGGTTGGTCGTCACGATCAACGAGTCATCCACGACGACGGCGCTCTCGATCTCGATCCGCTGTCCCAAAAGGCCTCCTCAAGCTGTGTGATTCGTCGATGGTAGACGCGGGTGGCCCTACAACGGCCCTCAGCGAGCGTCGGGTGCCAACGTGTCGCCCGAGCCCACGACGTGGAGCTTCATGATGTTCGTCGATGCTCGCTGATTCGGGGGAATGCCCGCCACCATGACCAGCCCCTCACCCTCTCGCACGAGTCCGAGCCGCAGAAGCTCGGCCTCGGCGGAGGCGATCATCTCGTCTGTGGATGGGACCCGCTCTACGAACATCGGCGTCACCCCTCCATAGATAGCCATCCGACGATAGGTCGCTGTGCTCGGCGTGAACGC
>JAJRYI010000345.1 GCA_024275815.1 Actinomycetes bacterium
CAGTGATCGGTTCCTAGAGCGGCCGAAACCCCTGGTTCCGTGCCTGGGCGAGGGAGTCGGGAGCGAACGTCTGAAGCCCCTTGGAAGCTGTGAGGTCCTCGGACGTAGCGCGGGCGGAAAGGATCTCGAACTGGGCGTCATCGTCGGAGTCGTACACACGCATGTCGTCACGTGTGCCGATGAACCGATGCTCTTGGAACCTGGCAAGTCGAGCCATAGATACCACCTCTTGGCGGTGAATCTAGTGCACTACCCGGTATTGAACGTGAGCGTTCCTGCGGTGACACTGGCACCGGCGATCTTGAAGAACGCACTCCCCGTGACACCTTCGCCTGCGAACTCGATCGTCCACTCCCCGTCACTGCCGTCGGAACTGATGATCTCGAACCCCACGATCGGGAGGTTCGTCGTGTAGTACGCGACGGTCTCGAGGACCGCAGCGGGGTACGTCACGACGACCTCGGTCCGACCGTTGACACCGTCGATCATGGTGGAACCGATGACCGCCTGCTCCGGCATCGGCCATGCCGCAGGCACGCTCACGGGCATCACGCCCCTGCCGAACTCGAGGTCGGGGAGTTCGATCGTCGTCGTCGTTTCATCAGCCGTCTGGGAGGCGCTCTGCGGTGTCGAACTGCTGCACGCAGCAGCGACCAGCGCGACAGCTATGACGAGCACAACGACCATTCGACGAGTTCTCATGTGATGCCTCCGCACGAGCGAACGCCGAGATTGTATGGGCGAGTACTCCATAGCGAACGCGCTCAGGGAAGGTCGTCCGTATCTGCAGGCGCACCTATGGCGCCGATCGCCAGAAGGTAGGCTGCCTGGAGATCGAGCACCGCGTATATCTGGTCCGGCTGATAGGCATGCCCCGATTCGAGCGCCTTCTCCTGAGCGTACGCCGCTGCCGAGCCGCCACCGATCACCGGGGGGCCATCGTCCTGCCAGAGGTCCGGCTGCTGGAGGTAGTGCATCTCCCACTCGAGGATGCGCCGAACGTCGTCTTTGGTCAGGTCGCGACGGTCGTCATCGAGTCCATCCCAGATGAACTCGATCGAATCCTCGACGCCGTAGATCTTCTCGCGACTCGACATCCGCTTGGACTCCTGCCAGAACATGGCGATGCCGAACGCCAGGACGACACCGATCATGACCGCAAAGAACAAGGGACCGTTCACGAGGTGGAGCGTAGATGCGGTGGTGCCACTTTCGTTTAGGCTTCTGTCTGTCAGATGACTCGTGAATCGACAGCGTTTCACACGAGGCACCAGGAGGCTCTATGCCGTTCGAGACCATGCGAACCTTCTTCGCTCTCGCAGCCATCGCTGCGAACATCGTAACCGTGGGGATCATCGTCCTGGCTGTGGTTGGCCGATCGAAGAAGACCAGTCCGTTCGAGTTCCTCAGAGGCACGACTCTCTGGTTCGCCGGCATCATCGCGCTCTTCGCAACACTCGGTAGCCTCTACCTCTCTGAGATCGTCCATCTGATCCCGTGCAAACTGTGCTGGTACCAGCGCATCGCCATGTACCCGGTAGCGCTCATCCTCCTGATGGCCGCAGCCCGCAGGGACCACAAGGTCCGCCTCTACGCCGCGACCCTCGCTGTGATCGGAGCGGTGATCGCGTTCTGGCACCGCACCCTCCAGGCGTTCCCGGCCCTGGACTCCGGTGCATGCGCTGCGGTCGGGCCACCATGTAGCGCCCCGTACATCATGGTGTTCGGGTTCGCCACGATCCCCTACATGGCGCTCTCGGCGTTCCTCCTCGTTCTCGCCCTGCTGTGGGCGGACCGGGTGAACGAGCATCGACCGATTTCAGACACCAGTGATTCCGAAGCACCGGAGGAGACAACCAGATGAGTTCTAACGGATCATCGAAGAGCAAGACCCCCATCATTCTCGCCGTCGTCGGCGGGGTCGTCGTGCTCCTACTCGTCGCCGTCGTGTTCAGTGGCGGCGAACAACTCGGCGGCTCGGAGTTCGGCGAGCCCGTGCTCGAAGGCTCCGCGCTACCTCCGATGCCGTCGGAGGTACGGATGGACACGTCGGCGACCGGCCTCGCCGCTCCATCGATCAGTGGAGTCGACTTCGCCGACAGCCCCGTCGTGTTCGAGAACGATGGCAGGGCCAAGGGCATCGTGTTCCTCGCCCACTGGTGCGGCAACTGCCAGGAAGAGGTTCCAAAGGTCCAGGCGTGGCTCGATGCCGGTGGGAACGTCGAGGGTGCCGACCTGTACTCGGTGACCACTGCGGTCAACTCCAGTCGACCGAACTACCCCCCATCGACCTGGCTCGAACGTGAAGGCTGGACGGTGCCGGTGATCCGCGACGACCAGGCAGGGTCGGCTCACAAGGCGTTCGGCGGGGGAGGGTTCCCGTACTGGGTGTTCACGAACTCCGATGGAACCGTCGCGCTGAGGGCCGCAGGCCAGCTCTCCATCGAGGAACTGGTCTCCATCCTCGAGTCGTTGGAGTGATCGATGCGTGACGTCGTGTTCGAAGGGAACGGAGTCACCGTCACATACATCACTGTGGGCCAACTCGACAACAACGCGTATCTGATCGAGGACTCGGAGACGGGAGATGCTCTCCTGGTCGACGCTCCCGACGACGCACCGGCTCTCATCGAGTTCGTCGGAGAGGCACCGCTGCTCGGTGTGTTCACCACCCACGGGCACTGGGACCACCACCAGGCGATCCCGGAGGTAACGCGGACGCTCGGTGTTCCCTTCATGCTCCACCCCCTCGATGCAGCGATCGCGGAGAAGGTCGTCGACGTCGACATCGTTGCGGGCCCCTTGAGTATCGGGAGCACTATGGCCACGGTCCTCCACACACCGGGGCACACTCCCGGTTCGGTGTGCCTGGCGATCGACGGTGTCGTCCTCACCGGCGACACGCTCTTCCCTGGTGGCCCCGGTGCCACGAGGTTCGAGCACAGCTCGTTCACGACGATCATCGAGTCGATCGAGAACCAGCTCTTCGCGCTCTCCGACGATACGCTCGTGCTCCCCGGCCACGGCACATCGACCACAATCGGAACCGAGCGACCTCAACTTGCGGCCTGGATCGAACGCGGCTGGTAGTAAGGAGGACATCGTGGAACTTGGACTATTCGTCGAACCGCAGATGGGAGGCTCCTACCGACGCCTCGTCGAGCTGGCTCAGTGGGCGGAACGCTTCGGCCTCGATGTGTTCGCACGCTCGGACCACTACCTCCACATGGAGCACTCTGCGCACGCGACCGACGCCCTCGTGTCCCTCGCCGGTGTCGCTGCCGAAACCGAGACGATCCGCCTGGCGACCCTCGTGTCTCCCATCACCTTCCGGCACCCCGCCATCATGGCAAAGTCCGCAACCACGCTCGATGAGATCTCCCAAGGCCGCTTCACACTGGGCGTCGGAACCGGATGGATGGAGTCGGAACACGAAGCTTTCGGCCTCGACCTTCCGCCACTCGCCGAGCGGTTCGAACGTCTCGAGGACTCCCTCGCCTACATTCGGACTGTCTTTGACGGTGGAGGGAGCTTCGCCGGCAACCACTACTCCCTCAACGCCCCCGCAGTGTCACCGAAGGCGTCGCGCGGGCTGCGGATCGTCGTCGGTGGCGGAGGACCGAGGAAGACGCCGCGCCTTGCAGGCACCTATGCGGACGAGTACAACATGTTCGTCACCGACCGCAACACACTCGGCCAGCGACTCACCGTCATGCGTGAAGCAGCGACGGCATCGGGACGCAACCCGGACACGATCCTCATCTCGTTCGCGGGACCGAGCTTCATCTATGAGACCGAAGAAGCGCACGCTGCTGCCCTCAAAGAGCGTGGAGCGAAACGGGACATGACGCCGGAACAGTACGCGGCGTTCCTCGATGAACGATCGGTCCCCCACGGCACGCCGGACCAAGCGCGAACGGCGATAGAACAGATGGCGTCGTGGGGCGTCGGCCGGTTCTACGTCCAGGACATCTCCCCGCTCGACGAGATCG
>JAJRYI010000346.1 GCA_024275815.1 Actinomycetes bacterium
AAGACGTCGAAGAGGATGCCGAGACCGAGGATGATCCAGTCGAATCCGTTGACACCACCGGGGAAGACGGCGACCCATGCAATCGTCGTCCACGGCAAGAGCAAGAACCCGATGAAGGCAAAGAAGAAGTTCTCGAACGCCACGTTCCATCGCGTCGAATCGAGCAACCACCAGACCAGGATGCCGAACCGAGGTCCGATCAGTGACATCGATGCAAACAGACAGCACATACCCCTCACTCCTCTCTCCGCCCACCCGCACACTACCAGCGCCACCTGCCCGATCGGCTTGGAATACGACACGTCCCATGCTGTTGGCGTGTGTATGAACAACTCACATCTCCTCGACTTCCGCAAGCAGAAGGACGCATTCTTCAAGCAAGCAGACCAGTCTCCCCTGCCCGCGGAACGCCGTACCGATTTCGAGGGCCTGGCGTACTTCCCCCCCAACGAGGATCTGGTGTTCGAGGTCGAACTCGAACCCGTTGAACCGACCCAGATCGAGATCGCCACGACGACCGGCGACGTGCGCACGTACCTGCGGGTCGCAACGGCGACCTTTGCAGTCGACGAGCGACCTGTCATGGTTGCTCTGTACTCAACGGGTCACGAAGGACTGTTCCTCCCCTTTCGGGACGCTACCTCTGGCGAAGAGACGTACGGTGCCGGTCGCTACATCGACGTTCGACCGGGAGAAGGGGGTACCGCCATCATCGACTTCAACTACGCCTACGCCCCGTTCTGTGCGTACAGCGAGAGCTACTCGTGTGCTCTACCCCCCGCCGAGAACTGGCTCGACGTCGCTATCCGCGCCGGCGAACGCCTCCCCGACTGACCTCACCTTGCTCGACTTCCTGATGCCTTCCACCGACGCCGGTGTTGCGGTTCAGTTCGCCGCCTGGGTAGGCCTGTCTGTGGTCACGTTCGTTACCACCCGCAATAACAGCGATCTACGCCTCCTTGCCGTCGGGATCAGCGTCCTCGTCCTCGGCGTCATGACGGTTCGTGCCGTCCACTGAGAAGGGTGCAGGAAGATAGAGTGACGTCGATGTTCACGTTCTCCGAGTCGCCGGCGCCGGTCCGTAGCGACATCCCCGAGTCGTTCCGACGTCTGTGGGACACCGTCGCAGAGCCCGGCCCTGCCTTGACGGCTCTCCAACGTCACGTCGTGCTCGACCTGGCACGAACCGGCACACCGGAGCCGTCCGACGCCGGGGGCCTTCCTCGTGCACTGCTCGAACTGGCACAGGTGCTCTACACGACACCCGCCTCCTTCGACTATACCCTCGTGGCTCGCGCGTCACGCGATGCTGGGTATCCGGCGACCGTCGAAGTCATCGCCCTCGTCGCGATACTTGCCGCTGTCGACGGCTTCCATCGTGCTCTTGGCGTCCGCCTCGAGGAGCTCCCTGAGCCAGGCACCGGTGACCCGACGGGACGGATCGCAAAGGGGCTGGCACCGCGCCGAACACATGTCCCGATGCCCCGAGGAGCGATACCCGTCGCGCTCGACCTCCTCCCCGACGTGGGTGCCACGTATCGATCACTCTTCGGGCCTCTCTACATGACCCCAGCAGAGATGGGGTCTTCTACCTTCTCCCGCACGCCGGGACTCGACCGGGCTCAGATGGAAGTCATCTCGTCGAGAACGTCTCTGTTGAACGAATGCTTCTACTGAACACTGTCACATGTGCGGATGCTCCGTGAGAGTGCCATCGCCTTCGACTACGAGTTCGACCCGGCAACGATCGCCGACCCGGTCGCTCCCATGCACATACCCGGTGGGGAGATGCTGCGTCGATTCGTCGATGCACTCTTCAACCATCCCGGCATATCCCTCCAAACAGTACGCGACGAGATTCTCGACAGCCTTGGCCCTGAAGCTCTGATCGATTCATGTTCCGTCTTCGGCAACTTCGAGATGATGAACCGGGTCGCAGAGGGAACCGGCATCCCCCTCTCTCCCCGCGAGATCGAGCGTCAGACGGACCTGATCGAGACGCTCGGCTTGGCTTCCCCGTAGGTAGGTTCTCCTGCACAGCCTCGGAATCGACAAGGTGCCGCCAATCCGCGAGAATCCTGAGTGATCGTTCCCTGCCTTGGAGGAAGTCATGGCCGACAGCGGAATCGAGAACCTGCTTCAGGAAGACCGGCTCTTCCCCCCGCCCCGCGAGTTCTCGGAACAGGCCGTAGGCACGGCCGACCTCTACGAAGAGGCCGATGCCGATTACATCGCTTACTGGACCCGGCAGGCCAAGGAACGGATCACCTGGTACAAAGAGCCGACCGAAGGCCTCGACGACTCCAACCCGCCGTTCTTCAAGTGGTTCTCCGACGGTGAACTCAACATCTCCTACAACTGCCTCGACCGGCATCTCGAGACCGGTGGTGACAAGGTCGCCTACCACTGGGTAGGGGAACCCGGCGACACACGGACGATCACCTACACAGAGCTGTCCGATGAGGTCAATCGGTTTGCCAACGGCTTGCGGTCGCTCGGTGTCGTCAAGGGTGACCGGGTTGCGATCTACATGGGCATGGTTCCCGAGCTCCCCGTGGCGATGCTCGCATGCGCCCGCATCGGTGCACCACACTCCGTGATCTTCGGCGGGTTCAGCGCAGACTCGATCATCGACCGTGTCAACGACCAGGGGGCCAAGGTCCTGATCACCTGTGACGGAGCGTGGCGCAGAGGCTCCGTGGTTCCGCTCAAGGACAACTGCGACCGGGCGATGGAGGAGACCCCCACGATCGAGCACTGCCTGGTCGTCAAGCGGATCGAGAACGATGTCTCCATGGTGGATGGCAGGGACATCTGGTGGCACGACCTCGTCGAGCACCAACCGACCGAGTGTGAACCAGAGGTGATGAACGCTGAAGACCTCCTCTACATCCTCTATACGTCGGGAACGACTGCCAAGCCGAAGGGCATCATGCATACCACCGGTGGGTACCTCACCGGAGCGGTGACGACCCATGCTCTGGTGTTCGACATCAAGCCCGACTCCGACGTCTACTGGTGCGCAGCCGATATCGGGTGGGTGACCGGCCACACCTACATCGTCTATGGGCCTCTTGCGAACCATACGACGAGCATCATGTACGAGGGAACGCCCGACTACCCGGACAAGGATCGGCTCTGGTCGATCATCGAGGAGTACGGGGTCACGATCTTCTACACGGCCCCAACGGCGATCCGTGCCTTCATGAAGTGGGGTGAGCAGTATCCGCAACGCCACGACCTGTCATCGCTTCGCCTGCTGGGCACCGTCGGGGAACCGATCAACCCATCGGCGTGGATGTGGTATCACGACCACATCGGTCCACAGGACTGCCCGATCGTCGACACCTGGTGGCAGACCGAGACCGGCGCGATCATGATCAGCCCCCTCCCCGGGGTGACGGCAACGAAGCCGGGTTCTGCCACGAAGCCGTTGCCGGGGATCTCGGCCAGCGTCGTCGATGTCGAAGGTCACCCGGTACCTCTCGGCGGCGGCGGGTACCTCACGATCACTCAACCATGGCCTGCGATGCTCCGCTCCATCTACGGCGACGACGAGCGGTACGTCAGCACCTACTGGAGCCGCTACCCGGGCGTGTACTTCGCAGGAGACGGCGCAAAGATCGACGAGGACGGGTATCTCTGGATCCTCGGACGCGTTGACGACGTGATGAACGTGTCCGGCCACCGGATCTCGACGATGGAGGTCGAATCGGCACTCGTCTCACACCCCTCCGTTGCGGAGGCAGCTGTCGTTGGAGCAGCCGACGAACTGACGGGTCAAGCCATCGCTGCGTTCGTGACGCTGGTCGGAAGCTTCGAGGAGACCGACGGGTTGCTCGAGGAACTCCGCTCACACGTTGCAAGCAAGATCGGAGCGATCGCGAAGCCCAAGACCATCATCTTCACCCCGGATCTCCCGAAGACCCGCTCGGGCAAGATCATGCGACGGCTCCTTCGCGACATCTCAGACAATCGGGTCCTCGGCGACGTCACGACGCTTGCGAACTCCGAGATCGTCCAGGCGATCGCCGACCAGGCTGAGGCATACCGCGACGATGATTGAGGAGTAGCCGAGTACCCGGTACCGGGTACTCGGCTACGCTTGCCTCTGCTCGATCTGTGGAGTGAACGATGCCAGACGCCGACCCGAAGAAGGACTCTGCCGAGAGTCCTGACAACCGCAAGGCAGAGGACAAGAAACCTCCGGAGCATCACGAGGACGCCGTCGTCGTCACACAGCACACCGTCGCCGTCGACGGCGACGCCGTCTCCTACACGGCGACTGCCGGTCGGATCGTCCTCAAGGAGGATGACGACACGAAGAAGGCCTCGTTCTTCTTCACGGCCTACACCCTCGACGACACGGACGATCCATCGAACAGGCCGATCGTGTTCGCGTTCAACGGTGGGCCGGGATCCTCCTCTGTCTGGCTGCACCTCGGGATCCTCGGGCCGAAACTCGTCGAGTTCGACGAAATGGGCAACGCCATGTCCAACCCGGGAAGGCTGATCGACAACGACCACACTCTCCTCACGCACGCCGACCTCGTCTTCATCGACCCCGTGTCCACCGGCTTCACCCGGGTGATCGACAAGGACGAGGAGCGGTCCTACCACCACTTCGAGAAGGACATCGAGGCGGTCGGTGATTTCATCCGCCGCTACCTCACGACCTACCAACGGTGGGCATCTCCCAAGTTCCTCGCGGGAGAGAGTTACGGGACGACCCGCTCGGCAGGACTTGCCGGCTACCTCCAGAACCGATACGGACTCTACCTCAACGGCGTGATGCTCATCTCGGCCGTCCTCAACTTCCAGACGATCGCTCTGGACTCCAAGACCTACACGTTCCACAGGGGTAACGACCTCCCGTACGTCCTGTACCTCCCCACATACACAGCGACCGCCTGGTACCACGAGACCCTCGACCCCGAACTCCAGGAACGGGACCTCCCCGACCTGCTGCGCGAGGTCGAAGCGTTCGCAGAAACCGACTACCTGCTCGCCCTCGAGCAGGGCTCCCGACTCGATGACGAAACCTTCGCTGCAACAGCGACGACCCTTGCTCGCTACACCAGCCTGTCTGTGGAGTTCATCGAACGCAGCGACCTGCGGATCGAGAAGTTCCACTTCATGAAAGAGTTGCTCAGAGACAAGAGGTTGACCGTCGGCAGGCTCGACAGCCGCTACCGCGGCGTCGATCGATACGACGTTGGCTCCATGCTCGAACACGACCCCTCCCTCGATGTGTGGATGGGGCCGTTCTCCGCGATGCTCAACGACTACATCCGCAGGGATCTCGAGTACACGAGTGATCTCGTCTACGAGATCCTCAATCCGAAGGTGTGGCCCTGGAACTACGAGAAGTTCCAGAACGCCTACGTCGACGTCTCGGAAACCCTGCGAGAGGCCATGACGAGGAACCCGTCCCTCAAGGTCTACATCGCAAGCGGGTACTTCGACCTCGCAACGCCGTACTTCGCAACCGAACACACGGTTGCACACCTCGGGATCGAGAAGGGTCTCAGGGACAACCTCGAGATCTCCTACTTCGATGCCGGTCACATGATGTACGTTCACGGCCCATCGATCGAACGTCTCGGCAGCGACCTGCGCGAGTTCGTCGAGCGCTCGACCTAGGGGGCGGCCTCAGGCCGAGACGTTCTCGAGATACCGGGCGGCAGCACCTGCAGCTGTCTGCCCGGATCCCACCGCCGCCGTCATCCCACCGCCGCCGATCCAGGCACCTGCGAGGAACAGGTTCGGGACCGGTGTCGTCGGCCTGCGACGGTTCATCATGTTCGCCACGCTGTGTTCCCTCCCATAGATAGAACCCTGGGGTTGCATCATGTAGCGAGCGTTGGTGAGCGGTGTTGCGATCTTGACGACTTCTATAGCCCCCTCGAGACCGGGGATGAGTCGCTTCGCACGATCTATGAGGATCCGGCCGGCAGCTTCCTTTGTCGCGAGGTACTCAGGGTTGTTTCCGTAATCCTCGAGATCCCCACCGGTTCCCCACACGTCGTGGTGATTCCAGGGAGCGAGCACGGTGAGCACGATCACCGACTTGCCTTCGGGCGCACATCGTGGGTCGACCACCGAGTAGTTGGAGACGATCATCCCTACGTTGGTGAAGTCACCGGCGAGGATCGCCTCGTACTCGGCATCGAAGTCGTATCCGGACATGGCGAAGTACTCGTGGTGGTTCCATCCATCTGCAGCAAGGTCCGCAGCCACGCCGAGATGGACGGTCATCGTCGAGAGAGCCGGCCGGTCTCCTTCGATCTCTCCGAGCCACTCACTCGTGACAACGTCCTCGGGGAGCAGCGCCGCCGTTGCTCGTGGACTGGCGTTGGACACGACCGCCTTGGCTTCGACCACGAGCCCGCGATCGGTCGTCACCGTCACACGGTTCGGGCCCTCGGGCACGATCGAGGTCACCGTGTTGCGGAGATGCACCTCACCACCCGCCTCGACGATGGCCTCCATGATGGCGAACGACATCGCTCCGGAACCCCCCGTCGGGTACCAGGCACCAGCGGTGTGATAGGACAGCAGCGTCAATGCGAACTGGCCTGCCGAGAGCTTCGAAGAGGGCAGGCCGAGATACCCCCACAGGGTCGTCACGAGGGCCCGCGCTTCGGCGCTCTCGATGTACTCAGCAAGGAACGTTGACCAGGGGCTTGCGAACGCCGTTGCCATGTCGGGGTACCTCTCGAGCATCTGGCCCATGTCCACACGAATGCCCGATCGTCGATCTGCCGTGAACTGCCCAACGTCGTGCCCGACACGCCTGATCGCGTCGAAGAGTGCCGTCACGCCATCTCGTTCGTCGGGGAAGATGTCTCCGAACCGCTCGATGTACTCGTCTACGTCCGTCGGTGCAGACATCTCGAAGTCGGGAAACGCCACGGTGTAGAACGGGTCGAGCCGGTTGAACTCGACCTTGTCGAGGATGCCGAGCGTGTCGAACATCGGCCTAGCCCATCCACCCCGGCCCAACCCGTCGAGGGCGTGGAGCGCCACCTCGAAGCGGTAGCCCCCTGCCCGAAAATAGTGGGCGTAGCCGCCAGGTTTCGTGTGGTGCTCGAGCACGACGACGTCGATGCCCTTCTCCTGGAGGTGTCTTGCAGCGGACAACCCGCCGAGTCCACCCCCGACGATGACGACGTCCGTCGAGAGGACGTCACTCATGACCTGGACTCCACGACGATGGGATCGTCGTCAGGCCACGGGTCCTGATCGATCGTCTTGCGCCAAACGTAGACCATCACATCTCGAATCGATGCGATCACGGGAACGGCCAGCAACGATCCGAGAAGTCCACCGACCTGGAAACCCACCATGAGTCCCAGCAGAACGATCGCGGGCCGGAGTTGGACGGCGGTACCCATCACCTTGGGTGCCACGATGTTGGCCTGTGCCTGTACGACAACGAGGTAGATCCCAACGACGATGAGCGCGAACCAGTAGTTCTCGAGTTCGGGCCACCGTGTCGAACCGGAGAGCAACGCGGCGAGGACCCCGGGGATCGCGGCGAGAATCGGCCCGAACGTGGGGATCATGTTGAGGACGACCATGATGGCTCCCATCAGGAACGCTCCGGGCAATCCAACCGCCCACAGAACCAGGAACACGAGCGTTCCCGTGATCAACGAGTTGACGAGTTGTCCATAGAGATAGCCACGCCAAACGCTCTTGATCTTCGAGAGCATCATCAGTCCATCCCGCTCGTACCCCGGTGGAATGTTTGCAATCGTCGCCGTGCGCATCCGCATGCTGTCGACGTTGAGATACATGGCGATGAGGGTGGTCACGATCGCCGACGTAACCACCGCTGTGAGGAAACCCAGCACTGTTCTGAACCCGCTCAGACCTGCACCGAGGTACTCGAGGAACCGCTCCGCATCCACGATGAAGCCTCCCTCACCGTCTCCCGTCCCCACGGAGGTCTTGAGCGAGTCGAGCACCGAGTTCATGTCGACGGTGATGCCGGCTACCACCAGGTGCCCTTGTGTGTTCACCTGGTCGAGAAGCCAGATGCGCACTTCGTTCACCAGACCCACCGGGTCGAGTTCGACGATCGATTGGACGATGGAACGAGCGAGCAACCCACCGAATGCGAGTGTCCCGAAGAACACCAGCAGGTACGCGGCAAGGAGCGCCACCCACCGGGGCAGTTTCAGGCGCGTGACACCGAGGCGGACGAGGGGAGCGATGAGGAAGGCGATCAGACCGGCAAGTGCAGCGACCGCTATCACGTTCCGGATCAGGTAGATGCCGATGACCGCCAGGACGAACGCCATAGCGATGACGAGGAGTTTCGCGTTGTCGCTCCACGGGGGGGACTCCGGGTAACTCTCTGCTGCCCGTTCGAGATCCTGCACCTTGGCAAGTTCGTCAGGGACATCCTGTGGTTTCGACAATGGGCCGGTCGTGTCTTCCATACCTCCACGGTAGGACAACACGCGCCGTCGTGCGGCTTCATCGACACCACAGCAGGACGAACCCGACAGGAACCTAGACTCGCCGCCATGGCCGAACGTGAATCTGTCGACAGCTTGCCCGACGGCTACGTGCCGCACATCGGTGCAACACGCCAGTACATGCGAGACATCATCCTCGGCGTCAACGACGGTCTGGTCTCCACGTTCCTCCTCGTTTCGGGTGTCGTTGGTGGTGGCCTCGATGCCACCGACGTTCTCTTGACCGGCATAGCCGGAGCGATCGCCGGAGCGATATCGATGTCGATCGGCGAGTACATCGCCACGAAATCCCAGGAGGAGGTCTTCGAAGCGGAGCTCTCCCTCGAACGCGAGCATCTCAAGCATCACCGCCAGCACGAGAAGGATCAGCTCAAGGACATGCTCTCGAGCATCGGACTTGAAGGCGACGACCTCGACAAGGTCGTCGACATCGTCGATGCAGACGACAACGCGATGCTCAACATGCACGCCGCACTCGAGTTCGGCATCGTCGACACCGAGCGCCGAAACCCCATTGCGGCCGCCGTCTTCTCCGGCCTGCTCTTCATCTCGGGAGCGATGCCATCCGTTCTCCCGTTCATCTTCGTCGAGGACACCGGCCTCGGCCTCCTCGCAGCAGGCCTCCTCACCGGAGTAGGGCTCGTCATCGTTGGCGCCGTCAAGACGCTCCATACCGGCAAGAACCCCTTCCTGTCCGCCGCGGAGAACTTTGCCTTCGGTATGGCGGGTGGGCTTCTCGCCTACGTCGTAGGGCGCATCTTCGACGCCTCGGTCGTTGCCTGAGACGTCCTCTCAGTAGTCCAGACCCTTTCGAGCGACTCTCCCTGCATCGAAGGCGTGCTTGACCTTGCGCATCTCCGTCACCGTGTCGGCGATCTCGATCAGCTCGGGAGTTGCATCGCGCCCGGTGATGATCACGTTGACGTTGCCGGGCCGCTGCTCGATCACCTCGACGACGTCACCGACCGGTACCCACCCGAACGTCACGGGGTAGGTGGCCTCATCGAGTATCACGAGGTCGTACTCTCCAGAACGGATCGCTGCACCAGCCTGCTCCCACGCATCCTGGGCCGCACGCTCGGTCGCTTCCATGTCGTCGGACTCCCAGGTGAACCCGTCCCCACCCGTTATCCATGTGACACCGAGTTGCTCCGCCATCTTCTTCTCCCCGGTCTGCCACTTGTCCGACTTGATGAACTGGATGACGATCACCGTCCATCCCCGGGCAACAGCGCGCAGCATCACACCGAACGCTGAACTCGACTTCCCCTTGCCGTCGCCCGTGTTGACGATGACCATGCCTCTTGTCTCTGCATCACTCACGGACGTTCTCCTCACTTCGTCGTGACACCGTGCCCGGATCACCGTCGATCTCTGCCGTTCTGATCGAGACAACGGTAACGGGACCGCGTCCAAGGTTTCCTCGTGTGGGCTGAAAGTAGCGTGCCGTGGTCATCAGGACATATCTACCGGTATCGTCAGAGCATGAAAGCTCTTCTTGCAATCGCGGCGGCACTCGGTGTTGCAGCCCTCGTCGTCGTCGGGTTACGTCGCCAGATCCCGGCTCCTCCCCACCCGGGCGGTACCTGGGAGCCTGCGGACACCTCCCCAGGATGAGGATCGCCCTCGACAGCACCCTGGAGGTCGGCGCACGCACGGGTCGCATCCTGCTCGCCGAGGACTCCTTGACGTACCTCGGTCTCATCCAACCCTCCCAGCGGCACGGTGACCCACGGACGGGTCCTGTCGGCGACCTCTCGACGTTCGACGTCATCGTCTCGGATGGGGCTACTCCTGCTGCCAGCCTCGTCGCTTCGGCTGCCGTTCATGGCGTGCCGCTCGTGTTGTGGAGCGATGAGCCAACGCTTCATCGCGGATCGGCAGTCGCCCCCGTTGCCGTCGGGGCGAACGTCGGATCGACCCTCGCCCCGGCATTGATCCATCATCCGGCGGCGGCGATCGAAGAGGCCGATGATGTCACGATCGCCTGGACCGAACCCGGCCCTCCGAGACGAAAGGGCAAGACGATCGTCTTCCCCGATCCGGTCGGTGTGTGCTGGGCACGAAAGCGGTCTCGTGGACACTTCGTTGCCTACCGCGATGATGAGTGGGCGGGCGCCGTCGTCTCGTTGAGCGGTCGCGGTGGCGAGCGGATCGTCGGGGTCGCCGACCTTGCAAGCCACCTCGAAGCGATCACCCTCGCCGCAGTCACCCTCGCCGCAGTCGACGGTGCCTACGAGGCCCTCATCCAGGATGCGGCTGAACACGCTGAAGTCGTTCTGGCCAGAGCGATGTCCCTGGAGTTGGATATCGCGGTATGGCGGTCCAGTGAACTCGATGCCGGCTGAAGTCGCTCGGCAACCGGGCGTCCGCTAGCTAGACACCGCTGGTCTGTTCGACAGTCTCTTCCACGCTCAGCGTCGACGTCCCTGCACCGTTCGCTGGTACATGGACGACGGGTCGTGGCCGCTGGGGCTCAGTCGTCCTCGGCGCCTCGGGAACCTCCTCGAGCATGGTCAGTTCGATGCCACCAACGATGTCCGAGATCAGGTTGTAGAGCACTGCAGCAAGCGTGAACGCGGCCGTCGTCACGATGACCCACACGATGGCGGACATCACAACGACACGGAAGTACAACTCGCCGTCGGGCGTCACGGCGATCGTCAACTGTGCGAAGAGATCGACGAAGGCAGCCGGTATCCCCCTCTGGATGGCGATGGACCAAGCGATCCATACGCCAAGGACCCAGACGAGTGCACCGATCGCGTTGAGTGCCAACGAGACCTTCAGTACCGTCCACGGATCGATCTTGCGGATGATTCGGCGCACACGGCGAACCGACATACGTCCTCCTTGCCACCAGGCAGTGTACCGAGGGATCCCCATCGGCCCTGCTATTGAGACGTCACCCATCGTCGAATCGTTCCCGACGACCGTGCCGTGCTACCGCCGAACTGGGTCCCTACTCGTCGTCTTTGGGTGCTATCGCTAGAGCGGAGAGCACCGCGTTGCCATCGAGGTTCATCACCTTGACTCCCGTCGATGGACGCTTCTGACGTGAGATCGACTTCGCCTCAGCGCGCATGACGATCCCATCGGACGACGTCACGACGATCTCGTCACCGGGTGAA
>JAJRYI010000347.1 GCA_024275815.1 Actinomycetes bacterium
CGCCTCGATCTCCTTGCTTCTGCAGTCGAGTTGCTCGATGGGCGGGACCTGGATCGGTACCCCTACTCGGTTGTCTGGCGACGCTTCCGTGACGAGTTCATCTCACTCGATGCACTAGAACCGCTCGAGGTCGAGTACGTGAGATTGTTCGGAGTCGGGATGGGGGGGACCCCTGCGTCACCGACAGAGTCGTACTACCGCGTTCCAGCGAGAGATGGAGGTATCGCTGATTTCGTATCGAGCCTTCAACGCGAGTACCGATCGATGGGTCTCACATCGGTCGGATCGGCTGAGTCGCCGGATCACATCTCGACGGAGATGGAGGTGATGTCCTACCTGTGCGGTGTCGAGGCCGACGCGTGGGAGTCGAAAGACGTAGGCACAGCGATGGACATGCTTCGTGTCGAGGCTCGATTCCTCGGCACCCATCTCGCCGTCTGGGTCCCCTCGTTCGCCGAGCGGACGAGGGGTGCGAACGCTGGAGAGTTCTACGGCGCTCTCATCGACCTGCTCCATGCGTTCGTGGTGCACGAAGCGGACTTCGTGCGCAGCATCGTGAAGAGGAGTGTTCCGCTATGAGGACCACGGTTTTCGTTTGTGGAGACCTCCCGGTGATCATCGACGGCTCACGTGGCGAAGTCGTCGTTGACGGTCTCTGTCGAGATCCCGGTCAGATCAAACGACTCGGAGTCACGACCGATCGAGCGGTCGTCGTCCTCCACCAGGGTGCCTACGACCTCCCGGCGGTGCAGGCGGCGCTCCGTGGCATCGACGCGGATCCCATTGGAGTTCAGATCCTCGATTCGTCCTCCGATATCGATGCGGCGTCGTTGCTCGATGAGATCGTTGGCCTCTCTGCTCGAGCGTCTGCCTTTTCGGGGAGCGCCCCAGAGCATCTCAAGCCGGTGCTTCCCCGAGCCACGACCCGCCGGGGCTTTCTCAAACCGCCGGCCCCCGTGTATGTGGCGGTTCCCAGCATCGACCACCGCCTCTGTGCCGCCGGGGATGGTTGCAGGGCGTGTGCGGACGTCTGCCCGCAGAACGCCTACCGGTGGCACGCCGGCCGAATCGCGTACGACAAGGATGCCTGTGTCCCGTGTGGCCTGTGCGTGACGACGTGCCCCGTCGGAGCGATCGAGAACCCGGCGGTGACGCCGGGGATGCTCGAGGCACAGGTGCGGGCGCTGGTGGATGGTGTGGATGGTCCGATAGGCGTACGGTTCGTGTGCTCTCGTGGCGTGATCGCTCCTCGTTCTGGATGGTTCGATGTCGAGGTTCCTTGCACGTCGATGGTGCGCGGAACATGGCTGCTTGCATGCCTCTTGCTTGGAGCGGGAGCCGCCACGGCGGTCCCGTGCGCGGGGAGCGGATGTCCTCTCCAACTCGACGATGGTGCCATGGCGGCGAACGACCTCGCGCACGCTGTTCTGTCGGATAGTGGGCTCGAGCCGGGGATGGTGTCGGGTGTCGAGGTCTACGAGCAGTTGCCGCTGTACCGGATTGAGGATCCCTTCTCGAGTGACCGTGCTTCCTGCATTGCCCTGGCGTTGGCCAGAGCAACCGGCGGAGAGATCGATGTGGTCCATCCCGCTTCGAACGTCGGCGTCGTGGAGATCGACGCGTCGGCGTGCACGTTGTGCGGCCAGTGCGCCAAGACATGCCCCACGCATGCACTTGCCGAGTCGTACGACGGGGACACAGTGTCGATCTCGTTCGATGCCCTCTCGTGCGTCAACTGTACACAGTGCGTTTCGGTGTGCCCCGAGATTCGTCGTGGGGCGATCTCGGTGACCGGACGGATCAGCACCGCAATGCTCGACGGAGGCCGTCGCGAACTCCACGTGGGTACGATCGCGAAGTGCGAAGTCTGTGGCAAGGCGATCGCGCCCGCACCCATGATGAACAGGATCGGCGACCTTCTCGGGGAGGAGTACGAGGCGACGATGGCAGTGCTGGCGAACCGCTGCCTCGACTGTCGCGGACGGCGCTGATGCGGACCCCCGCAACTTCAGGCGTCTGGCACTGATTGAGCTCGCATCAGTGCCAGACGCCTGAGAGACGGGCCGTCAGTCGCCTGTGAGGGCGAACAGCCAGGATCCGTCTTCGGCTATCCCGACGCGGAATCCGGCGTAGCCGCCGAACTCGTCGATGGACGCAACGAGTTCAGCCACGGTCATGTCGTTGACGGCTGCGACACGCCTGAGTGTGTCTGTATCCCACAGATCGGTGATGCTCACGCCATCTCCGATGTTGTCGTGGACGGGCGGCCATGACCAGTAGTCCTGCGGCACGGCCGTCTGGGTCTCGGTGTCGTACCGCTGATCCTCGAAAGGAGCGGTCGGGAGTGTCGTCCACGCCAGCACGAGGCTTCGGAGCGATCCGTAGTCGGTGTCATAACGGACCAGGCCCTCGAGAGTACCCGTTGCTCCCCAGAAGATCGCATCGCTGAACTCGCTGTCGGTGCTGTCGTGGGCGATGGCGATGATCCCCTCGAAGTCGCAGCCGAGGGCGGCGTCGAAGAGCATTCCCCATGTCCGTGCGACGGGGTCGGGCAGCCCCTCGTACGCCGGTGGGTAGTCGGGGGGGACCTCCATACCGGTCGTCGAACACGACGTCGTGCCGGGCGGCGCGGTCGTGGTGGTCGTGACGTCATCCTGTGGCTGTGCCGGCACGGTGGTTGTGGTCCGGGGTTGCTCTCCGGCACAGGTACTTC
>JAJRYI010000348.1 GCA_024275815.1 Actinomycetes bacterium
AGCAGCGCCTCGCCGATCGCAAGATCACCGTCGAGCTCACCGAGGACGCCATCGACTGGCTCACCGACAACGGGTACGACCCGGTCTACGGCGCACGCCCGCTCAAGCGCCTGCTCCAGACCGCGGTGGCCGACCCTCTGGCGCTCCAGGTCCTCGACGGCGAGCTCCACGAGGGCTCGGTGGTCACCATCACGACGGACGAGTCCGGTCTCATCTTCACCCACTAGGCGTCTGGCGTCGAGTCTGCCCGCATATGGGCTGTATCGGCGCCAGACGCCTCGGGGACGGCCAGGAGGATCAGGGAGGCGATCCCGGCCATCACGGCGCCGAAGGTGAACGCGGCTGCAGGGCCGAAGGCGGCCCAGATACCGCCGAACACGATGCTGGCAGGCAACGCGCCGATCCCGATGGCGCCGTTGTAGTACCCGAAGGCAGAGCCACGCAGATCGGCCGGGGCAAGGCTCGCGACCCAGGCACGCTCTACCGGTTCGGTGACTCCGAAGTACAAACCGTATGCAAGGAACAGCGCGATGATGATTGGGGTCGACGTCGCGAACCCCATCGACAGGTAGATGACGGCGTAGAAGATCCATCCGATGAGTACGAGTGGCTTCCTCCCGGAGCGGTCCGATAGGCGACCACCCACGAGGTTCGCACCCATCTTGACGAGACTGAACATCGACCACAGCACCGCGATCCAGACGGTCGCCACACCCACATCGCTCAACCGAAGGATCAGGAAGGCATCGGCGCTGTTGCCAAGGGTGAAGATGACAACGGCGACCATCAACCTCCAGTACCCCGATCCCAACTCTGCTCCACGGAGCACGACCGGTCGACCATCCTTGTCTTCGATATCGGTGTGGTCGGGTTCGTGAACGAACCGGGCGATGACGAAGATCACGATGATCGCCGGGATCACGGCGAGGAAGAACACCCACCGCATCGTCAGGCCTGCCCACAACAGCGCGGCGGCCGCCAACGGGCCGAGCACCGCACCGAAGTGATCCATGCTGCGGTGAAGTCCGTAGGCGGCGCCACGACTCGCCTCCGGCGTGACGTCGGCGATCAGCGCGTCTCTCGGCGCCGTGCGCACACCCTTCCCAACACGGTCGACGAATCGGACGGCAAGGACGAACGGCCACACCGTGGCGAACGCGATCAGTGGGCGAACGGCCCCAGCGATTCCGTACCCCGCGAACACGAACGGCTTCCGGCGCTTGACGGAGTCCGTCCACCATCCAGAGACGATCTTGAGAATCGCAGCAGTCGACTCTGCGACGCCCTCGATCACACCGAGGGCGAGCGCGCCGGCACCGAGGACCGATGTCAGGAACACCGGGATGAGTGGGTAGATCATCTCGCTCGACAGGTCGGTGAAGAGACTCACTACACCCAACGCGACAACGGTCTTGGGCACACCCTTCGTGATCCGTTCGAACCGACTCATCCGTGCACATCCTTGCCAGAGAAGATGCTGATCATGGTACTCAACACTTGCTAGCATAGCAATTGTTATTACAGCGTTCGTTAGGACCGCCTATGCGCACGACAACCACTCGATTCGACGATCCCCTTCGCTCCCTCGAGGCAGCGCGCTCGTCCGACGACGAGCCCCACCGCCAGGATGCATCACTCCAAGAGCGGAGCGCATCTCGTGACACCCTCTTGGCCTTGCGGGCCGAGATAGCGGCAGCCCGAGCCGACTTCATGAGTGGAGCACCCGAGGCGTCCATCGACGCCTGATCCAGCGATACACCGTGCCCCTGCTCCACCTGGTTGCGTCATCGCGGCCTCGCTGCGAGCATGGACGGCGACGGGCCGACAACCGCCCGAACCGTGACACCGTGACCGTGCCAGACAGGGAGCCCCGTTGACAGAACACCCCGACCCCGACCCCTCGACGACATCGGCAGAGGCAAGCCGCGGGTGGCTGCTCCTTGCCTACAAGGTCCCCTCTGAACCATCGTCGAACCGCATCTCGATCTGGCGTGAGCTCAAGCGCCTCGGCGCCTACTACCCCCAACAAGCCGTGTGTCTCCTGCCCGGCCGGCCCGACATCGTCGAGCAGGTTGGGGCCATTCGTGGCCGGATCGCCGAGATGGGGGGGACCCACACCTACCTCGAGATCCCTTACGTGCCCGACGCGCAGCACGACGAACTCGTCGATGCCTTCCTTGCACTCGCTGCCAAGGAGTACGCAGAGATCATCGAAGAGTGCGAATCGAAGTTCATGAAGGAGATCGAGTTCGAGCGATTTCGCGAGAACTACACGTTCGAGGAGGCCGAGGAGATCCGCCAGGACCTCGACAAGATCCGGCGCTGGCTCGATGCCGTCACAGCACGAGACTGGTTCGACAGCCCGTCTCGCACATCCGCACAGGAGAAGGTCGAGGAGTGCGCCGTCCTCCTCGAAGCCTTCGAGGCCGACGTGTACACACGCACCGGCGGAAGCGACTGACCCCTCCCCGCCCGCCATCTGGTGTCTGGTGTCTGACACCTGACACTGCTTGACACCGTGCCGATACTTTGATATCTATATAACCAAGGTATCCTCGTAACATCGATAGTAGGTGACGCTGTATATGCCGAGAATGGATCATCGAAGCCAGTTGCTCAAGGGTGTTCTCGACATGTGCCTTCTCGCCATCATCAGCGAGGAGCCGAGCTACGGCTACGAGATGGCCGACAAATTGAGCA